>JBJECJ010000057.1:0-19524 GCA_051870955.1 Paludibacteraceae bacterium
AAAACCTTCAGAGCGGCATTGAGAGGAGTCAAGGATGTCAAGTTCTTCCTCTTCACGAGACCGCAAGCCGACAATCTTAGGTGATTCATAGGTGATTCATAGGTGATTCATAGGTGATTCGTAGGTGATTCGTGGGTGATTCCGCTATCTCTGTCGATACAAAACCTTAAACATAATATAGTTATGAAGTACCTTACTCCGGCAGAAGCCGTACAATTGGTCAAATCCGGCGATACCATTGTGGTGCAGGGCTCTACGTCTATCCCTATGGTGCTCCTGCGTGCGCTCACAGCACGCGCTGCCGAGTTGCGCAATGTAAAAATCATCAGCGGTTTCGGCGTACACCCCGAGGACGCTCCCTACGCCAAACGCGAGTTGATGGACTCCTTCCGCGCCCTCAATATCTTTGTGCCGAACAACCTGCGCCGCGCCATGAAAGAGGGCGTTGCGGACACCATCCCATGCTTCCTCGGCGAGGTGCCGTCGCTCTTCCGCAGCGGCTTAGTACCCGTGGATGTGGCGTTTCTCAACGTGAGCGAACCCGATGAAGAGGGCTACTGCTCCTTCGGTATCTCCGCCGACATCGCCTTCTCCGGCGCGGAGTGTGCCAAGACCATCATCGCGCAGGTGAACAAGTACATGCCCCGCACCTTTGGCGACCCCGTCATCCACGTGAGCAAGATAACCGCCCTCTGCCGCGGCGATGAGCCCTTGGTGGAGGTGCCGACACCCGTTCCCTCGGAGGTGGACACCAAGATAGGCAACTTCATCGCCAACGAAATCCCCGATGGCGCCACCTTGCAGATAGGCGTGGGCGGCATACCCAACGCCGTCATCAACGCCCTTCGCAATCACCAACACCTCGGTTTGCACACCGAAGCCATCACCGATGGCGTGCTCCCACTCATCGAAAAGGGTATCATCGACAACAGCCAAAAGAAGATTCTCCCGGGTAAGTCGGTCGGCAGCCTCGTCCTCGGCTCCAAGCACCTGTACGACTACATTGACGGCAACCGCGACTTCGTCATCCGCGATGTGGCATGGACCAACGACCCGCAAATCATCCGACAGAACCCACGCGCGATGGCAATCAACTCCGCCATTGAGGTGGACCTCACGGGACAGATTTGCGCCGACTCCATCGGCGAGACTATCATCTCCGGCGTGGGCGGGCAACACGACTTCATGTATGGCGCTGCCCTCTCGGAAGGCGGCAAATGCTTCATCGCGCTGCCGAGTATGACCAACAAAGGGCAGTCGAAGATTGTGGCGCACCTCGCCCCCGGTGCGGGCGTAGTTACCACCCGCTTTCAGGCGCAGTATATCGTAACCGAGCACGGCATCGCTTTCCTGCGCAACCTGCCGCTGGCAGACCGCGCGAAAGCCCTCATCCGCATTGCAGACCCCTCTGTGCGCGAAGACCTCGAGCGCGCCGCAGTAGCCCGCTTCGGCATCGGATTCCTTAGGCTGAGATAGTGCAATTAACAATTAACAATTAACAATTAACATGCCACTGCTCTGAGTACTCAGAATACTCTGAATACTCAGATTATTCGGAATACTCAGATAACTCTGACCACTAACCACTGACCACTAACCACTATTATGCGAACTATACTATTTTCAACTCCTCCCTTTAAGGGAGGTCGGGAGGGTCTCCTCTTTCCCTTCTTCTTCCTCCTCATTCCGTTGCTATTACAAGCCGAGGAGATGCCCGTCGGCTACTACGATGCCATTGACGGCAAACAAGACAGCGTACTGAAATCCACCTTAGGACAGATTATTCGCCCCCATACCGCTATCCCCTACGGCAGCGGCGCGGAAAGCACTTGGGGCGTGTTCTACTACTCCGACCAAGACGAGGAGGGCTACTGCATGGATATGTACTGCGACAGTTGGAAGAAGTTCACCTCGGTAGGCGCTGTGGTGAGCGGTTGCAACATCGAGCACTCCTTTGCCAAATCGTGGTGGGGAGGCACTAAGAACGATGCCTACAAAGACTGCTACCACCTCAATCCGTCTAACTCTACCGCCAACTCCTCGCGCAGCAACTATCCCCTCGGAGTGCCGACCAAAGACCTGAAAGACCAGTCCGTTACGGGTTCTTTGAAGGTAGGAAGAGCCACCTACGAAGGTGAGACATTCTACGTTTTTGAGCCCAAAGATGAGTACAAAGGCGACTTTGCGCGCGCATACTTCTACATGGTTACCTGCTACGGCGACGAACTCACATGGCGCTTGGATAACAAAGATGTAGGCAGCAAGTATGCCATGCGCAACGATTCCTATTTGGAGTTCCGCGACTGGGAGATAGAGGTGCTCATCACGTGGCACCGACAAGACCCAGTAAGCGAGAAAGAGACCAAGCGCATGGACGCCGTCAGCGACTTCCAACACAACCGCAATCCATACATCGACTACCCCGAACTGGCAGAGTATATCTGGGGCAACAAGAAAGGCACGGCAGTCAACTTGTCGGAACTGACCGGCGAAAGTACCTCCCTACCCGCCTCCACCGCAGACACACCCTCCGTCCGCAAAGTCATTCGCAACGGGCAAGTGCTCATCGAGAGAGGCAACAGGCTCTATACTCTCTTCGGCGTTCCCCTTTAAGAAGACTGTGTATCTGCGCCCATTTTCGCACCTGCAACACATTTTATTTGCATATATGAATTATTTTAAGTACCTTTGCAGGCGTTTTTGATATCACACACCTAATATAATTATGGAGAAAGTAGCACTGGTAACCGGCGCAAGTTCGGGCATCGGATATGAGTACGCCCGCGTGATGGCGGGCAGAGGATACAACTTGCTGATGGTTAGCAACGAAGAGGCTATCCATGAGAAAGCGGAGATACTGCGAAAGGACTTCCCCGTGGAGGTCGTTTCGTTAGTGCGCAACCTCGGCGTGCAGGAGGCTGCAAAGGAGTTGCACACCTACTGCAAGGAGCACGACCTGCAAGTGGAGGTGCTGATAAACAACGCCGGTGTGTACCACGACCGCGACTTCCTTGATGACTCCGAGGGCTTTAACTACCTGATACTCAACCTGCACATGATAACGCCCGCCATGCTCACCTACTATTTCGGGCACGACATGGTGGAGCGCGGGAAAGGCTATATACTGAACATGTGCTCCATCACGGCGAGCGTGGCGGTGCAGCGCATGGGCACCTACGGCGCGAGCAAAGCGTTCTTGCAGAACTTCACGCGCTCGGTGCACGTAGAGTTGCGCGACAAGGGCGTGATAGTAACCAACGTCAGCCCGGGCGCGGTGCAGACGGGCTTGTACAACCTCAAGTCTTACGCGATGAGGATAGGAAGGGCATTAGGCTATATCGTTACCCCGCAATACTTGGCGAAGCGAGGCGTGAATGCAATGTTCCGCGGGCGCGCGAAAGTAACCGTTCCCTGCGTATGGAACTACCTCCTGCTCTTCTTCGTTGCCCTCATACCTACGTGTGTACTTCGCCTTATCCGCAAACTTAAATGGTTCTAAATAAGACCGTCTTACGACTGTCAGACCGCTGACGCTGACAGACCGCGTTTCGCACTGTTAGACCGCCTACGGCTGACAGACAAACGACCGCTCACTTCGTTCGCTGTCAGACGGATGTACAGAGACTAAATCAGTCGGACAGCGAAGCGGTCGGACAATGAAATGGTCATTCAGCGAAGCGGTCAATATAATCAATTTTCTCTATGAAAGTCTTAATGGCCATGTCGGGTGGAATAGACTCCACAGTGGCGGCAATGCTCCTCTTGGAGCAGGGCTATGAGTTGGTGGGCGTAACTTTCCGCACCTTCGACAGCATCAAGGAATCGTGCCTTGCGCGGGAGAAAGGCTGCTGCTCGGTGGAGAGCATCATGGAGGCAAAGCATATGGCGCAGACATTAGGCTTTGAGCACCATATCTTGGATTTCCGCGACACGTTCCGCGAGCATGTGATAGCCAACTTCATCTCGGAATACAGCCACGGGCGGACGCCCAACCCTTGTGTATTGTGCAACTCGCACATCAAGTGGGGCGAGTTGGTGAAAGCGGCGGATGAATACGGTTGCGACCTTATTGCCACGGGGCATTATGCGCAGATAGCCGAGCACCGCGGGCATTGGTATCTGCGCAACGCTGCGGACACCCGCAAAGACCAGACCTATTTCCTCTGGATGCTGACGGAGGAGAACCTTCGGCGCACGATCTTTCCCTTAGGCGGACTGACCAAGCCCGAGGTGAGGCAGATTGCCTTTGACCACGGCTTTGAGAAACTGAGCAAGAAGACGGAGAGTCAGGAGATTTGCTTCGTGCCGAACAACGACTATCGGCAGTTCCTATCGGAGCAGGGCGTGCAGGTGGCTTCGGGTAAGTTCGTGAACGATGAGGGGCAGGTATTAGGAGAACATACAGGTTTCTGCAACTACACCATCGGGCAGCGCAAGGGGCTTGGTATAGCCCTCGGTACGCCACAGTTCGTAACAAAGATAGACGCCGCGCGCAACGAGGTAACGCTGGGCAGCCGCGACGACCTCTACGCCACCGAAGTACAGGCAGACAATGCACGCATACGAGACGTGGAGTGGTTGCAGGAATCGCCTACGGTCTCCGCCCGTATTCGCTACAAGTCGCCCGCCGCACCCGCACGCATAGACTTGTCGGAGTACACGCCGGAGCACCCTACCCTGCGCTTGCATTTCGAGCAACCCGTATGGGGTATCACCCCGGGGCAGTCGCTGGTTATATACAAGGATGAATTAGTCGTCGGCGGAGGACTGATTAAGTAAATAGAGGATGGGGCTATCCACCAAATGAGTTTGTTAAATTATTGTTATTTTTTCCATTATTATTTGCGCACTTCGAAAAAAAGTAGTACCTTTGCAGCAGATATTTAATGATACCTATGAAACGCGGCTTTTTATACCTTTGTTTGAGCGCGGTGTTGCTCAGCAGTTCGCAGGCGGTTTGGGCTTGGGGGCAAAAGGGGCACCGTATCATTGCGCAAGTGGCATACGACAACCTGTCGTGCAGCACGCGGCGCAAGATAGACAAAGTGCTCGGGACACACGGCGCCATCTATCTTGCTAACTGGCCCGATGAGATAAAAAGCGACACCATCTACCCCAACTCCCACGATTGGCACTACCAAGACCTGCCTGCCGGATTGAGCGATTCGGCGCTGGTGGCTGCGCTGACAGACTACCCTACTGAGGGCGGTAACTTGTTTCGTGCCTTGGATAGTTTGGTGAATGCGCTGCGTGCGAATAAGCAAGATAAGGTGGCATTAACTTTCCTCGTGCACCTCAGCGGAGACCTGTTCTGCCCGATGCACATGGGGCACTTGGACGACAAGGGCGGCAATAGTGTGAAGTGCAAGTGGTTCGGACAGAAAACCAACCTGCATGCTATTTGGGACGGGAAGATTATTGAGTCGCGCGGGTATTCTTATACGGAGTACGCACAATATGTAGAGGATAGATTTGGGGCGGAGAAGAAGGCGATATTGGCTATGTCGGAGGCGGATGTGCTCCGACATAACTATGCTTTGACCACGGCGATTTACGACTATCAGGCGAGTTGGAACGAGAATGCCTACCACTACGTCTATCGCTGGGCAGAGCCGATGGAATGGCAACTCTACGCGGCAGGCATCCGCTTGGCTGCGCTGCTGGAAGAGATATACTAAAAGCATCCATGAGAACATTGTATATCATAGCAGGCTGTAATGGAGCAGGCAAGACCACTGCCGCATATACTATCCTACCCGAGATATGGCAATGTCAGGAGTTTGTAAACGCAGACGAGATTGCACGCGGGTTGTCGCCCTTCAACCCCGAGAGCGTAGCCATACAAGCAGGGCGATTGATGTTGGAGCGCATAGAGACATTGTTAGAACAAGGAGAATCGTTTGCGATTGAGACCACATTAGCCACACGGTCTTATGTACAATTGGTACGAAAAGCCCATGCAGAAGGCTATTGCGTGCAGTTGCTCTTCTTTTGGCTGAACAGCCCCGAAGTAGCCTTACAGCGTGTAGCCAAAAGAGTGGCAGAAGGAGGACATGATATCCCGAAGGAGGTTATCAAAAGACGCTACCACGCAGGAATACGGAACTTTTTTGAGTTATATAAAGATATTGTGGATAGTTGGATGATTGTTGATAATCGGGATAATTGCAGAAATGTGATTGCCGACAACAAGACCGTTTTTGATATTCCATTGTATAAAACAATTAGCAGCTATGGCAAGGAGTGAAATAAATACCGAAGCATTAAGGCGCGGATTGCAGTTAAGCGAATACCGCATGTTGAAAGAGAAAGCCTTAAAGAACCAAACTGTGATTCACGGTGATGGCAAAGACGGGTGGCTCGAAATATCTGCAAAAGAGTTATTTGAGCAACTATACCATGAGCCGGTAACCACCGCCTACTAACCCCCTCCCTGCATAGGGAGGGCAGGGGTGGGTCCTATTGAACAACAAAAAACACTACTATATGAAGAAACTATTTACACTATTCTTGTGTTTGAGCGCGGGCGCAATGGTATGGGCGCAGACGCTGAAAGTAACAGGTACCGTGGTGGACGAAGACAACGGCGAGCCGCTGATTGGTGTGTCCGTACTGGAGATGGGTACCACCAACGGTATCATCACCGATTTGGACGGCAACTTCACCATTACCGTTTCGGAGAATGCTAAGTTGCAACTATCGTATGTCGGCTATGCCACTTTGGAAATCAAAGCCAAGAAGAACCTCGGCATTATTGAGATGAGCGGCGAGGCAGTGGCGCTGACCGACGTGCTGGTAACCGGACAGTTGGCAAAACAGCAGAAGACACCTGTTGCAGTCAGCCAAGTTTCAGGATTGGAGATAGAGGAGCGCTTGGGCGGACAGGAATTTCCTGAGGCATTGAAGAACACGCCGGGCGTGCATGCCAACGGTCAAGGCGGTGGCTGGGGCGACTCGGAGATTTGGATGCGCGGCTTTGACAACACCAACGTGGCAACCATGGTAAACGGTGTGCCGATGAACGACATGGAGAACGGTTCGCTCTATTGGTCGAACTGGCAGGGACTGAGCGATGTAACCAGCGTGATGCAGACCCAGCGCGGTATGGGTGCAAGCAAGGTGAGCGCGCCGTCCGTGGGCGGTACTATCAACATCGTTACCAAGGGTATAGACGCGAAGAAAGGCGGATTCCTGAGTTACGCGATGGGCAATGACGGCTACAACAAGATTGCTTTCTCCGTCTCCACAGGCTTAATGAAGAACGGCTGGGCAATCACGGTGTTGGGCTCGCGCACATGGGGCGACGGGTACATACAAGGAACCAACTTTGAAGGCTACACCTACTTCGCTAATATCTCCAAGCGTATCAACGACCGCCACCAACTCTCGCTAACAGGCTTCGGCGCTCCGCAATGGCACTACCAGCGCGCAGCACGCTATGGTGCACTCACACTGTCGGAGTGGGAGAAAGTGAAGAAATATATGAAAGACGGTATGGACTATCGCCGCTTCAACCCCACATACGGTTACGATAATTACGGTAATCAGAAATCGAGCGACTACAACCAATACCACAAACCGCAGATTTCTCTCAACTACGTTTGGCAGATAGACTACAAGTCCTCGCTCTCCGCTTCGCTCTACACCTCCATCGGTCGCGGTTTCGGCTACACAGGTGAGAATGGTGCATACTCCTCGCTCACATACAGCGATTTCCGCGGTGCCTACAACGGTGAGTTGCTCACCACTTTCCGCCGCGAGGACGGTACGTTTGACTACGGGGCTATTCAAGACATCAACGCCGCTTCCGCATACGGGTCAGAACTGGTGATGACCGAGAGCCGCAACTACCATAACTGGTATGGACTGGTTACCAATTATTCCAATACTTTCTTTGATTGCCTTGACTTGTACGCGGGTCTTGACTTCCGCTACTATCAAGGTATTCACCAAAATGTGATTGCAGATTTGTACAACGGCGACTATTATATTGACGCTGCCCGCAAGTCCATCAGTGTTGCTAACAACAGTGCTGCCGCTGACCCAAATTGGCTCAACGAGCATTTGGGCGTGGGGGACATCTGCTATCGCGACTATACCGGTACGGTAGTTCAAGCCGGTGTATTCGGGCAGTTGGAGTATAGCAGCGAGCAATGGACTGCCTTCGTGAATGCCGCTATCAACAACACCACGTATTGGCGCGAAGACCGCTACTATTACGATGCAGAGCACGCTCGCTCGGAGACGATGAACTTTGTAGGTGGGAATATCAAGGGCGGTGTGAACTACAACATCAACTCGCACAACAACGTCTTCCTGAATGCCGGTTATATCAGCCGTGCGCCGCAGTTCTCCTACGGTGTCTTCATGACCCCTTCTACTTCCAATGTTACCAACCCCGATGCGAAGAACGAGCAGATTTCTTCCGTGGAGATTGGCTACGGTTTCAAAAACGAGTATATCAACTTCACCGCCAATGCCTACTTCACCGAGTGGATGGACAAGGCGATGACCAAAGCCACCACGATGGACAACCAAGAGAGCGGCTATATCAACATGACTGGCGTGAACGCACAGCACATGGGTCTGGAGTTCGAGTTGAAAGCAAAACCGACTAAATGGCTGGAACTCAGCGCCATGCTTTCGCTCGGCAGATGGAAATGGGATAGCGACAGCGTAGTGGGCTATGTGTATGACGACCACGGACAACCCTTGCAGAAATCCGGTGAGTTAGCCAGCGGTGTAGGCGCAGAAGACCACGCTTGCGCTATCATCAACATGAAAGGTATTAACGTAGGTGGTCAGGCACAGACGACCGCCAACCTCGGCGTAACCTTCAAACCTTTCAAAGGTTTCCGCATAGGTGCCGAATATACGCTCTACGACCGCAACTATGCTTACTATCAACTATCCGGTTCCAACCTGACGGTCGGCAAGACGATGAATGTAGTGGCACCGTGGAAGATACCCACGGGCGGTCAGTTGGATATGCGTGCAAGTTACACCTTCGATTTCGGCAAGTGCCGCGCTACGTTGGCTGGCAATATCAACAACGTGCTTGACCAACTCTATATCAGCAAGGCATACAACCCCTCCACCGCTTCCACCTCGGCGGACTACACGGTTGACCCGCAGAAAGTGTATTTCTTCTACGCCATCGGTCGCACCTACAATATCCGTCTGAAGATTGCGTTCTAAATCACTAAACACTAAACACTCAACTCTAAGCACAAGCATTATGAAAAATCTTAGCAAATACCTAATAGGTTTAGCGGCATTTAGTATGGTTTCGTGCGCAGACTGGTACACTACCCACCAGTTGCCCGAGCCCGGCACGACTATCACCACGCAAGAGGTGTTCACCTACACCCTGACCGACAAGGACTACGATACTATCTCGCGCAATCCCGCCATCATTGCCTATGCTCACGAGATAGACAACACCGACACCACCCGCGTGGCAGCAGACTCTGTTATCTACAAGGCATTGGTGCGACTGGGCGGAACCCACTGCTTCGAAAGCGACGAGCATGCAGGCTATTTCCTCCCTATCTTCTTGAAAGAGAACTTCCTCGGTGCAAGCATGCCCGACAACGAGGGCTCTACGTTCAAGGTTACCTACAATGTGTTTAACCAAATGCCTGCCTACCTGAAAGCATTTGACAACTTGAAAGAGTACACTTTGCGCGCAGGAGACTATGCAGAATTTGGCAGCGAGTATAACTGGCTAACCAATGAACATCTAAGTATCTCGAACTTCTCCAGTCTGATGGCTGATAACTTTGAAGATGCTCAACCAAACGAAATGTTCATTATTTGGTACAATTATAATAGTGCACAACAGCAAGAATGTACCATTTTGTACAAGACAGAATCATATGAATGGGATATATTCACCATTGATGATGTTCAGATTTTTGTCGTCAAAAATGATTTCTATCAAAGTATTGATGCCGCCTATGCTACCAAGCCTGCCACTCAACTGCCCATCTACCTGAAGAAAGCCCTACCCTACGCCGAGGCAGACGCCACCTATTGTGTGGTTTATAAGAATGCCGCAGGATGGACAGCAGGACGCTTCACCTACGACGGCACCACATGGAACATGCTGACCGAAAGCAAGCGCAAAGCCACCAATTTCATTATGACAGACAGCCAATGGGTAATCTCCCCCTACTATCTGGCAGAAACTTTTGCCAACAATAGCCAAGGCGACTTTACCATCCAGAACGTGATTATGCCCGCGGCACTTTCCTACGTGTGGAACACTTCTTCGTCATACGGCATGAAAGCCAGTGCCTATGTCAGCAGCAAGAACCATGCTACCGAGAGTTGGCTTATCTCGCCGCGTATCTCCTTGCTGGACGCAGAGGAACCCGTACTCATCTTCGACCAAGCATCTAAGTTCTTCGGCAACTTCACAGAGGAACTGAGTGTCTGGGGTAGCACGGATTTTGCAGGGGATGTTACTGCATGCGAATGGACGCATATCCCCTTCAACCAAGACGCCGACGGTAATTACATCGTACCCGATGGCACTGATTGGACATTCTATAGCACAGGCAACATGTCGCTGGCTCCATTCAAAGGAAAGACCCTAACCATAGCATTCAAATATACCAGTAGCGAAAAGGCTTCCGCTACGTGGGAAGTGAAAAATGTCTATGTAAAAGAGAAGGAATAAACAAACAGTTATTAACAATTAAATCTATCAAACGTAATGAAAAAGTTTTTCTTTTCAGCCGTTGCTGCATTCATGGCACTGACTGCCTCTGCTGCAACAACCATCACCGTAGCGGACTACGCTGCTGCTAATTTTATCACCACAGACAATCACTTTTCGATTGCTACTGAAAAAGCAGCAAGTTCAAGTAACCCACCTGCCTACAATGAGACGTCTAAAGATTTACGTATCTATGCCGGCGGAACGTTGACTATCACTGCTGGCTCTCCGATGCAAAGCATATCCTTTGAGATATCAGCCAAAGGAAAAGCCAGATTATCGGCAGAGAATACTGTGGATTGTGGTACTTTGGTATGCGATACAACAGGAGGAGTGGTTAAAGTTGAATGGACTGGTGATTCTAAAAAAGTTGTGCTTACCGTAGGAGAGAAAGCCACTTTAGGAACGGATGGAGCAGGTAGTTCTGCCCAATTCGATTTTACTGCCTTGACCATCGAAGGCGGGACAGAAGGTACCGTAGAAGGTGCTCCTTTGTACTCCATCAACTTTACTACCGACTCATTAGGTTGGACTATTGACAACAAGGTTATGCCTGATAGTTTAACCTATGTATGGATACGAGACACAAAGTATGGTTATAAAGCATCTGCATTTTACAATAACGAGAATTATGCAACAGAAAGTTGGTTAATCTCACCTGTCATTGATTTAAGTGCTGCAAATGTAGAGCATGCAAAAATGCAATTTACGCATGCACGCAAGTTCGGTGAGCAGTCTCAATTAAGTGTGCGAGTAACCAAAGATGGCACTAACTGGGATACTATTACCGTCCCCAATTGGCCTGATGGCACATCATGGACTTTCTTTGAATCGGGAGAAATTGATTTAACTAACTACATTAGTGATAAGACACAGATTGCTTTTGTCTATACGTCAAGCTATTCCGCAGCAGCAACATGGGAGATTAAAACCATAGAAATTAAGGAAGGAATTGTTGAGGAAGTGGTTCATATTGCTAATACTCCGGAAACAGCATATTCTGTATCTGAAGCCATAGATATTATTGACGCTGGCAAGAGTTTACATGAAACGGTTTACGTTGTTGGTAAAATTGACTCTATTTGCGCATGGACCGAGAAACAAGACACGTATAAAAACATCAATTTCTATATCTCCGATGACAAAAAACAAATGTATGTGTACGGTTGCTTCGGTTTGAATAAAGACTCTATCCGTTCAGAAGCAGAAATGAACGAACTCATTCAACCTGGAGATATCGTAATCATCTGCGGTACAATGTCTCTCTTCTACAGTACATATGAGATGAACCAAGGTAGTTATATTTATAGTGTAACAAAGGCTGAGGGAATTGACAATGCTACCATCGAGAACGAGAAAGCAGAAAAGTTCTTCCGCAATGGTGTGCTCTACATCCGTCGCAATGGTGTTGAATATACCGTTATGGGCGCAAAAGCAGAGTAAGCATATCGCACAATCATAAACAAATCCTGCCTGATGCACAAAATGCTCAGGCAGGATTTTTGTTACTTCTTCCCCCCACTCTCCTTCCTTATTTCGTATTGAAAAAAGGATAGCCTAACTACACAAGTCAGACTATCCCTTCCTTAACAAAATCTTGTCGCGACTTTTTCGCGGGTCTATCGCGGGTCTATCGCGGGTCGCCCGTAACATTACCGCAGGTCTCCCGCAGGTCTTCCCCCTCTTTGTAGTGAGGAATGTGGAGGGTCGTTCTCCCTTTGTTGGGAGGGACGAGAGCCTGTCTATCACTCCAAGCAGCGGTCGAGGGCTTGGGTGATGGCGGCTTTGTCCATGTGCTGACCGATAAAGACCAGTTTCTGCATACGGTCGCCGTACAGCTCATCCCAGTCGTGCCGCAACTGCGGGTCGTTGGCTTTCATGCGCTCCAACTCCTCCTCGGGCATCGTGGCAAACCACTCGCCCGCCTTCTTCAAGCCGAACTGCTGCCCTGCCTGCTCAAAGAGGTAGCACATGTCGTATTCATCGGAGAAATAGCACATACCCTTCGCGCGAATCACGTTCTTTGGCCAATGTGTCGCCACAAACTCATCGAACAGCCCCAAGTTGAACGGTCGGCGGGCAAAATACACAAACGTGCTGATGCCGTATTCCTCCGCCTCACCCTCTTCGTCGTGGTGGTGGTGATGATGGTGATGATGCTCGTGCTCATGATGATGTTCGTGCTCATCCTCCATGGAGGTGCGGTCGGAAGTGTTATCCCGAGGTATCGGGAGCCGCACCACATCGTGCTCATGTTCGTGCTCATCCTCCTCGTCTTCCTCGTGGTGAAGCGCATCCTCCACCTTGCGAATCCATGTCGCCGAGGTGGCAACGCGGTCGAAATCGAACAGCCCCGTCTCCAGCATCCGCGAGAGCGGCACATCGCAGTAGTTGCAGGGCACGATATCCGCCTTCGGCTGAATAGCACGGATGATGGCGTGGATATGGTCTAACTCCTCCGGCGACACCTCGTCTGCCTTGTTGAGCAGAATCAGGTTGCAGAACTCTATCTGCTGTATCACCAGCGCTGCCAAGTCTTCCTCGCCGAGGTCATGCTTGCGCAAGTCCTCGCCGGAGCCGAACTCATCGTGCATACGCAGGGCGTCCACCACGGTAACGATACAGTCCAAGCGCGGCAGCCCGTCTTGCACAAACTGCGGCACCATCTGCGGATAAGAGCAGATAGTCTGCGCAATGGGTGCCGGCTCGCATATGCCGCTCGCCTCTATCACGATATAGTCGAACGCATGCTGCGCACACAGGTCATGCAACTGGGAGATAAGGTCCATCTTCAGCGTGCAGCAGATACAACCGTTCTGCAATGCCACGAGGTTGTCGTCTTGCTGGCTCACCACACCACCCTTTTGAATCAGGTCGGCATCGATGTTCACCTCTCCTAAATCATTCACTATAACGGCAAACCGTATCCCCTCCGTGTTGGAGAGGATACGATTAAGCAATGTCGTCTTTCCGCTGCCAAGATAACCCGTTAGCAGCAGGACGGGAACAGGAGTGTACATTTTATTTTTGGTTTAAGAATCTTCTTTAGATTAAGGATAAAGGATGTAGGATGAAAGACTTATTACTTTTTCTATGGAAAGTCAAAGTCGAAACTATTTTGTCTTTTATCCTATGTCCTTAATCCTTTATCCAAACATTTATCTTCTCGCGTATTGTTCGTACACGGGATAATACTTTTCCACAAGTTCATCTTGATGGTAGCGGTCAAGCGACTGGAGCACGTAGCCCAATACAGCCAGATGGTGCTCCATAACGCCCTGTGAAGCAGCGCGTTGCGACTTGTTGAGCGAAGCGCACCACTCCACGTACTCTGTGCTGTTCTGCGCCACCTTGTCGAGTATCGCATTGCCCTTCTCCGTCGCGCCTAACATGAGATACATCGATGCCATCGAAGCCGAAGTGTAGTCGTAGGGTACATTGTAGCCCGGCAGCACTTCCTCCGCATAGTCAAGCACCTCCAAGGCTTTCTCGCGCTTGCCCTCGCGGATAAGCGCCTCTGCCAGTTGGGTGAACATCAACCGATGGGTGCGACACATACGCATCGTGTTCTCATCGATATAGATACCGGGCTGATTTACATTGCCATAGGCGAACTTGTGCATCATGTTGTCGTACATCACCTCGGTGTTCACGCGCGGCTGTCCGTCTGCGCTACGCTCGGTGGTTACGCGGTATGCCATACCCGTCAGTTCCATATACGGCTCCAAGCCGAGGTAGTAGTCGTTGCCGGCAGTTACCACAAAGTAGAACGGACGCTTCCAGCCTTGCATGCTGTTCTGCGAGAGCATCTCCATAATCATCATCTCCGAGCGCGTGTAGCGGCGTGCGGAGCGGAAGGTGATATGCTCGCCCGAGGGAGTCTCCACATAGAGTTGGTTCGACGGCAGGTAGTTCTCTCCCTCGCGGTTCTTCGTGCGCGGGTCGTCGGAGCGCAGGAACGTAAACGCCTTGTCCACGGAAACGGGTCCGAGTTTGTTGTCCACCCATGCTATCTCGTTCTTGCCTGGCATGTAGTCTTTGTATTCCCACGAGATAGGCAAGCCCGGCGAGTCGTAGTAAGGACGCTTCATCGCGTCGATATACCAGTCGGTCTGCAGGTAAGAGAGGTTGCAAGCGCGGATGTCGGTGCCCACTTCCTCCACCTCTTGGTTGTACCAGAGCGGGAAGGTGTCGTTGTCGCCGTTGCAGAAGATAACCGCCTCTTTATCGCACGATTTCAGGTAGTTAGCGCCGAAGTCGCGACATACATAGCGTCCCGAACGGTCGTGGTCGTCCCAGTTCTGCGCACCCATCTGTGCGGGCACAAGCAGGCAGACGATACCGATGAATACGGCGATAACCGCGCGCACGCGCTCATTCTTAACAGCGGTATTCACCCAATCAGTCAGCGCCAGCACGCCCAAACCAATCCAGATACAGAACGCATAGAACGAGCCCGCATACGCATAGTCTCGCTCGCGCGGCTGATAAGGAGTCTGGTTGAGGTAAATCACGATGGCAAGTCCCGTCAGGAAGAAAAGCAGGAAAGTCAGCGTAAATGATTTCCAGCCTTCGCGCTCGCCCGATGCCGTGCGTTTACCGCACTGCCATACAATACCGATGAGACCGAGCAAAAGCGGCAACATGTAATAGACATTGTGCCCTTTGTTCTCGCGCAGTTCGGTCGGCAGTTTCGATTGGTCGCCGAGCATGGCGTTATCAATGAACGGGATACCGCTTATCCAGTTGCCTTTCGACAGGTCGCCGTAGGACTGCAAGTCGTTTTGCCGTCCGGCGAAGTTCCACATGAAATAGCGCCAGTACATGAAGTTCACTTGGTAGCGGAAGAAGAAGCGCAGGTTCTCGCCAAACGTGGGGCAGTACTCTGTCTTCTGCTGCCCGCAGTAGTCGTAGCGCACACGTTTGCCCTTCACCTCTGCCCACTCCTTGTAGGCTTGCACATGGCTCGCTTGGCTGGAGTACATGCGCGGGAAGAGCATCATGAACTCATCCATGAAGACATATGAGGTCTTGTAGCCGGTAACCACATAGCGGTCTTTCTCGCCCTCCACTTTCGGCGCAGGTGCGTACTGAGCATGACCTTGTTTCTCCACAGGAATGCACATATTGCCTTTCACTTCCAGTTTGACGGGCGCGTTGTAGGTCTGCCCGTAGAACAGCGGTCGGTCGCCATACTGCTCACGGTTGAGGTAGTACTTCAGAGAGAAGACGTTATCGGGCGAGTTCTGGTCCATCGGCGTCTGTGCAGACGAACGGATGACCAGCGCCGCATAACTGCTGTAGCCTATCAATATCACTGCTATCATCAGCGCAGCGGTATTGAGCAAGCGCGCAGGCAGCACCTGCTTCTTCCAAAAGAGTACGCCCACCAATGCGGCGGAAGTCAGCACGCCCATCCACCATTTCTCGAACAAAAACGCCGCCCCCGAGAGCGCAAACGCGCAGACGAAAGAAACTATCTGCGGCGTAGTGATACCGTCGGAATCTTCGTCAGAGTGCTTGGCTGTAAGCCATATAACCACGCCCAACACAATGATAGTCAGCACGATATACACAGCCAACCCCGTATTGAACGGACAGCCGAGCCCGTTCACGAACAGCAACTCAAACCAGCCTGCCACCGTCGGGAAGCCGGGGATGATACCGTAGAGGATGAACGCCAAGATAGCCACCGATGCCAAGAACGCCACGCATACGCCCTTCCAAGAGAACGAATAGCGGCGGAAATAGTATACCAGCACAATAGCGGGGATAGTCAGCAGGTTCAGCAGGTGGACACCGATAGACAAGCCCATCAGGTAGGCAATGAGTATCAGCCATTTGTCCGAACCCGCCTCGTCTGCCTGCTCGTCCCATTTGAGGATAAGCCAGAACACAATAGCGGTGAACAGGGACGAACTGGCATATACCTCACCCTCCACGGCGGAGAACCAGAATGTGTCGGAGAACGTATAAGCCAACGCACCGACAGCACCCGCCATCAGCACGCCGATACCTTTCCACAAGGTGTCGGGCTTCACCAGCCGCTTTGCCAGCGCGGTGATTGTCCAAAAGAGGAAGAGGATGGTGAACGCCGAAGCCAGCGCCGACATCGCATTCACGCACATCGCCACATGCCCGTTGTCCATAGCAAAGAGGCTTGCGAAATGCCCCATCAGCATGAAGAACGGCGCTCCGGGCGGGTGCCCTACATCCAATTTATGCGCACTGGAGATGAACTCGCCGCAGTCCCAGAAACTCGCGGTGGGCTCGATAGTAAGGAGATACACCGTAGCCGCGATGGCGAACACCACCCAGCCGCAAACGGTATCCCACAGATTGAACTTCTTCATAGTTATTCAATAAAATAGTTGCATGATATAGTAGAAACCACAAATCGGCTGCAAAGTTACTGCTTTTTTTTGAAATATGCAAGCATGCTCCTCTTTTTTGTAGATAATGTGGTCCTCCCATTTCCCTATGCATAACAAAGAGGACGTCCTTTCAGACGTCCTCTTGGGTGGAATGTGGGGCTCGAACCCACGATGGGTTTGGTAGGTTTATCTGCAACCTATTCTTCTGATAGTCTGTTTATTTATTGATTAAGCATTATTGATATACCTCGTGCTACGGCTCGAAAACGGCACCTTTTTGTATGAACAAAAAGAGTGCTGTTTTTTTTGCACCGTATGGGCAGACTCTAAATGATATTCAATTTGCTTATTCTTTAATTCTCGGAGTTGTTATTTTTACCTTTCTTCATAGCCTCACGCATGTATTTTTGTAGCCTTTCGTATTTATCGATTTGTTCTTTAAGTGCTGTTTCTAAATAATCAATCCTCTTCTTTTGTTCCTCCAAATCTTTTCTAAACTCCTTATAGTGCCTGTCATAGACTATCGGTGCTACTGTAACAAAAAGAGCGCAAATGCCCATAAGTGAGGCTACAACACTAATACAAGTTTCGCAGGAAATACAAAGATAAAGCATAATCTATTTTTTAGTTACTAAATTTAACAATATATCTCTTTTGTCGGGGGAGACCTCAAAAGTTACGGAGATACGCTCGGGCTGCACCTCCATCTTGTCCTCGAAAATCTGCGGGTATGTGTATAGGTCTATCTCACGCATACCCAAGATTCTTGCGAAATCCGAAAGTTCCGATAGCGAAACATCTTGGTTTCCGTTGGAAATTTTATTCCATTTTGACTCTTGAATGCCTAAGACTTCTGCAAAGGCAACCTTCGTTAATTTCCTGTCCTTTTGGATTTTGAGGAGGTTTTGGACTACCGGATGTAAATTTGTACTTTTCATGGTGCAAAGTTAGTTTTTTTAGGTGAATTATAAAAATCTGATTTTGAAAGATTTATAGCAAAAAATATCTAAAAAAGAAAGAAAAACTTGCGTATATCGAAATTTTATCGTACCTTTGCACCGCAAATTTACAGAAAAATCTGCAAATATACAAACTTTTCAGTAATAAATAAGGTAATTTTATGGAAACAAAAAGTGTAAATGAGATGAAGGCGGTGGTGGACGGGTTGCCTCGGGCATTGTCTCGCGGTTTTAAGGTGTATGTGTGTGAGCAGTTAGGCTGGAGCGCGTCGCAGTGGGAGAGCCGTTATTACGGTCGGACGCGTGCGACCGCGGCAGAGATACTCTCGATGGAGTTATTAGCCAAGCGGTATCAGCGGATGGCGCGAAACGAAGGAAACAATAACTAATAAACTTATTTGGATATGTGTACAGTAAAGAAAGAAGTGGAGGTTACTCTGAGTGTGGAGAACCTTGTGGAAGCCATTGAGAGCATGGTGGAGGCGAAAGAGTTATGCGGCGCGGAGCGGTTGGAACTGCTGGCAGCGTTGTGTCCGAGTCGGGACGAGATTATCGACTTGCTTCGTTTGGAGCATGAGAACGAGAGTCGTAGCGCAGGCATGGGTCGCGCGTACTGGACGGACGAGCAGGCGAAACGGATAGTGAAGATGGTGTTTGACCCGCGTTGCGTAAGCAATAATGCGCAGTTGGCGGGCGTGGTGTCGGAAGTGATATTTAATAATTAAAAGGAGGACAAAATTATGAATACACAAAAATCTAACAGTGTAAAAGGTATTAGCTTCTTTGGCTTATTAGGCATCGTGTTTATCACCTTAAAACTAACCCATGTAATTGCATGGTCTTGGTGGTGGGTACTTGCTCCTATATGGGGATACCTTGCATTTAACTTGCTCTATTTTATTCTTGCTTTTATCTTCTTTATCTATGATGAAAAGAGGAAAAGAAAAGAAGACATTAACTTTATAAACGAACTCAGTAGGAAACGCGAAGAAGCGCAGCGTCAAAATAAAGGATAACCATGGAAAGTGATATTTAATAATTAAAAGGAGGACAAAATTATGGAAGAATTAAGCAAAGAAAAAGCCCAAGCATTACAAAATATGATTCAAGTTGCTATACTACAATCTCTAATACGCTTCGGCAAAACAAAATCGGAAGAAGGAATTTGCGCTATAAGCGTTGCGGCATACAACTTAATATTTACTATTGCCGAAACTACCAATTCTCGAAAAGAGGCATTTGAAATAGCCATCACAATACTTAACAAACAAAAAGAACACTTCCTTAAACGAGCAAAAGAAGAAGGTTATGACTTGGAGAATCTATGACACGGAGGTTCGCGAGATGTGGCGGGTGATAATGGACTTAGACCACGAGCGATGTGTGGCGTTGTCGGAGGCGATAGAGCGGGACGAGCGTTTTACGTTCCTGTTCTATCGCGAGCGTCGGGACATCGATGTGTTTGTGA
>JBJECJ010000057.1:19624-47831 GCA_051870955.1 Paludibacteraceae bacterium
GAGCGTTTTACGTTCCTGTTCTATCGCGAGCGTCGGGACATCGATGTGTTTGTGATAGCGGTGGGGCTGTCGCGCGGGTCGGTGCTGGAGGGGGACAGCAATGCGTTCATCAAGGAGGAGTTGGGGGACATATGCGCTCGGGTACTGGGCGGTAGCGAGTGAGGATGTTATGAAAAGACTATTGTACATAGACCTGTTTTGCGGGGCGGGAGGAACAAGCACCGGCGTGGAGCGTGCACGTCTCCACGGCGAGAAATGCGCTCGCGTGATTGCATGCGTGAACCACGACAAGAACGCAATAGCAAGTCATGCTGCAAACCATCCGAACGCACTCCACTTCACAGAGGACATACGGACGCTGGACTTGACCGAACTTACCGCGCATGTACGGATAGCGCGTGATAAAGACAAAGACGCATTGATTGTCCTGTGGGCTTCGCTTGAATGCACCAATTTCTCCAAGGCGAAAGGCGGACAACCTCGCAACGCAGACAGCAGGACTTTGGCAGAACACCTATTCAGGTATATAGACACGCTTCAGCCTGATTACATATATATCGAGAATGTGGAGGAATTTATGTGCTGGGGCGACTTGGACGAGAACGGGAAACCGATAAGCCGTGATGAGGGCAAGCACTATATGCGCTGGGTTAGCAACGTATGCAAGCGGGGTTTTGACTTTGACCATCGATTGCTCAACTCCGCCAACTACGGAGCACGTACAAGCCGCACGAGGTTCTTCGGTATATTTGCCAGGCACGGGCTACCGATAGTGTTCCCCGCAGCCACACATTGCAAAGGTGGAAGCAAGCCGGATATGTTCGGAAACGGTCTCAGACCGTGGAACGCTGTGCGTGATGTACTCGAATTGGACAACGAGGGAGAGAGTATCTTTGCACGCAAAACTCCGCTCGTTGAAAGGACATTGGAACGCATATATGCCGGACTGATTAAGTTTGTAGCAGGCGGGAATAACGATTTCCTTTCGAGATACAACAGCGTGAGACCGATAGAAACAGCCATGTCTATTGACGAGCCTTGCGGAGTGGTTACTACGGAAAACCGATTTGCAAAGGTACACTGCCAATTTTTGTCCAAACAATTCAGCGGTCATCCCGACAGCAAGAACGTGAACATTGATGAACCGAGCGGTGCTATCACCTGCAAAGACCATCACGCACTTGTGAGTGCAAAGTTTATAGATGCCTATTATGGCAAAGGACATGAGCACTCGTTGGATTTGCCCGCGCCGGTCATTCGCACGGTAGGACATTTGGCTTTGGTTAGTAGCAGTTTTATTGACATGCAATACGGAAACGGAACACCTGCAAGCATAGACGCGCCTGCAATGACTGTTTCCACCAATCCGAAGTTAAACCTTGTCAGCGTGAAACCTTGGGTGATGAACACCAGTTTCAGCAATGTTGGCAGTTCCATAGACGAGCCGTCTCAAACAATAACAGCCAACAGGAAGTGGCACTACCTGATAAAACCGCAACTGGCATGCCAAGGCGAAGATATGTATATCGTAGTCTATGAAACGGACAGCCCCGCTATGCGCCGCATTAAGGAGTTTATGGCAATATACGGCATAGCAGACATAAAGATGCGCATGCTGAATATCGGGGAACTGAAACGTATTATGGGATTTGGTTCCGACTACATCCTAATCGGCACGCAGACCGAGCAGAAGAAGTATATCGGCAACGCCGTAGAGGTGAATATGTCCCGCGTTCTCTGCGAGGCATTGGCTAAAACATTAAACGAAAAACAATAGTATCATGGCAGAAAAATCACTCCCATATAAAGCACCGAATTTACATTGTAGCAAGGACTGTCCGCATGGTGTCACGTTCGGTAATATAGAATTGTATTTCCCTTTGGCTGATGAAGAGTACTACAGTAAGTACTATAGAAGTAAATACCCTAATGATATAGTCGCTATAGGGTGCGGAGTTTGCGAAATGTGCAAGTTCTATAACCGCGAAAAAAGCACCCAAACGATGGTTTCATTAGAGTCAGTAAAAGGAGTAGTAGTTTGTATGCACCCTTAAAACACAGATATATGAGACCGTTTGATTTATTTGCCGCAAAGAGGGGCGAAAAAGTGTGCACACGGGATGGAAGGTTTGTGCGTAACCTACAATTCTTCGACTCGAAAGAACGCCCCGTATTTGCAGATGTGCAATTTAGGCACGGAGACGATAGAACTCTGCCAATGAGTTTCCTTAGAGACGGACGCGCGTGGACGTTCATGGAGTGCGGGGATGATTTGGTAATGTTGGATGAAGAACTTTGTTTCGAGGAGGTAACTGCAAAAGAAAGCAAATAGAGCCATGAAGAAATTACATTTAGTACTCAAAAAACAATGGTACGACATGATTGCCTCCGGCAAAAAGAAAGAGGAGTACCGAGATATAAAACCGTATTGGATTATGCGACTTGTTGAGAACCCACATGACGATTCCGATATTATTGTGTTCAAAGACTTTTCAAACGTAATCTTCCATCTTGGATATACATTGCAAACTATAGAGTTCGAGATTGAATCTATTTCCGTTGGCATGGGTAAACCCGAATGGGGTGCAAAAGAAAATACCCATTATTTCATAATCAAATTAGGAGTAAAAATAGCATGAAAAGTATTTATATCAGTCTGCCCATTACGGGGCAGGAAGAGACCTACGAGGCGCGGCTGAACGCTGCGGTGGCGTATGTGAAGAAGAAGTTCCCTGATTATGATAAGATTGTAACTCCGAAAGATGTGGCGGAGGAGTTGGAAGAGACGCGGATAGATGATAAGCCGCTGGTCTATAAGGAGTATCTTTTGCACGCCCTGATTTTTATTGCCTACTGCGATGCCGTCTTTTTGGGCGAGGGATGGCGAGGAAGCAAAGGATGTCGTGCAGAAGTTGGTTTCGCCAATGCAATAGGGGTAGATGTTTTTTACTGACCTCTGTAACCGCCGGCGTTCGCGAGATAGGGGCGCAGGCGATATATCGCGGCGGGGAATGGGCACACGGAAGAACACACGGGAACGAAGTCTGCCCCGCCCCCTACCCCCTCCCCGCGAGCGGGGCGGGGGAGTTCAAAAAGCCCTGACCGGTCGGGGCGTACACGGAAAACCTACCGCGGGCGAGACGCACCGACAGGTCGGCATGTACCACCCGCGTCCCCAGTAATCTTAATAATCGTATATTTTGGGGGATTTGGAGATGGTTGGTAGTTCCTTGGTAGTTCCTTGGTAGTTCGTTGGTAAATTTAGGGGAAACAAAGCAGGCGGGGACGCCTGCGCACCCGGACAGAAATCTTAATAATCGTATATTTTAAGGGCATAACCTTTAATCATAGTGGTAATTGTATAAACTTAAATTCTAATTGGTGGTATGATAGACCGTGTAGAGAAAGAGCGGCGGCAGGCTTGTTTGCGGCGGTGGTACTTCCGGCAGCAGTCGGTTCGGGACAGGAGTGCCGTGCGGAACCTGCTCACGCGCAAGATGGATATAAGCCATTACCAATTCTATCTGATGTTGGGAGGGCGGACTTATATCAATGATTTTCGCGTCCGTGCGATAAACGAAGTGATTAACAGGGGCAGTATCAGCCACGCCGCGGCGGGCGTGTGCGTGATGGATGGGCTGGATATAGATATTTTTGCAAGCAATGGAAGATAAGACTTTGAAACAAGCAGTATTAGACAAGACGCGTGGCGGCTTGGATGTGTTATTGGATTTATATCCGGGTGCTCGGGACGTGGTGGAAGGTCGTACGCGCAAGTTCAAGATGCGCATGGAGGAGCGTACCCCGAGCGCGACCATACGGGAGAAGAACGGGGTGTGGTATGTGTGCGATTTCGGCGGGGACGGTCGTGAGATAAACTGCTTTGATGCCTACATACAGGCGAATCGTATTCAGTATTTCAGCGAGGCGTTGCACCAGTTGGCGGAGCGTTACGGTGCGGAGGTTCGTCTGCGCCCTGAGGTGAACAAGGCGACGGTGGAGTTTGAGGATGCAGAGGGCGAGGACGCGAAAGAGGGCGATTTTGCGTATGAGGCGAAGTTGCACCCGAGCGAGTCGGACTTGAAGGTATGGGGGGCGTTCGTAACGGAAGAGGTGTTGCTACGGTATAACTACCTGAGTTTGGCATGGTACAGCGTGGTGTTCCGCCGGAAAGATACGGGCAGGCTGAGCCGCCGGATAGTGCGCAGCAGTGCGGATTTCCCGATATTCCTGCACGAGTGCGGGACGTTTCAGAAGGTGTATTGCCCGTTAGCGTGCGACGGGAAGCAGCCGAAGTTCTTCTACAAAGGTACGAAGCCGGAGAATTACCTGTACGGTTTGGATGAGTTGAAGCGTGGTTATGAGTTGTCGCAGAAGACGCGCGAGGAGGGTGAGGACGGTCGCGTGGAGGGCGTGATGATATGCAGCGGTGAGCGGGACGCGATGAACGTAGCGGGACTGGGTTATTACCCCGTGTGGCTGAATAGCGAGACAGCAGTGCTGCCGGAGTATGTCTTTACGAGCCTGCGGCACATGGCGAAGAAGATATACAACATCCCGGACATAGACGCGACGGGCGTGTCGCGGGGTAATGCGCTGGCGTTGCAGTACATTGAACTGTACACGATAGAGTTGCCGAAATGGCTACTCCACTACCGCGACTACCGCGGCAAGCCTCGCAAGGACCTGCGGGACTTTTTGGAGTTGCGCCCGAGCAAGAAGGAGTTTGAGGGGCTGGTGGAGACGGCTTTGCAGGCGCAGTTCTGGACGACTACCTACACGGAGAAGAAAGACGGCAGCATACAGGAGAAGGTGGATATACGTGCGTACAACCTGCTGTATTTCCTGCGGATAAACGGTTTCTACAAGTTGAAAGACCCTATCACGGGCGAGATAAAGCCTTGTCGTATTCAGGACTATAAGGTGGAGATGGTGGAGCCGAAGGAGGTGCGGGACTTTGTTCGCATGGAGTTGCTTCGCCGTCGGAAGCGTAACAGCGTGATGGAGGCGTATATCAACAGCAAGAAAGCCACGCAGTCTATCTACGACGACTTGGAGACGGTGGAGGTGAGTTACGACGTGAGCACGCCGGAGAGCCGGACGCTGTTCTTCGACAACTGCGTGCTGAAAGTGTATAAAGACCGCGTGGAGCGCACCGACTCGCGCGGTTACAAGGGGTACTGCTACAAGGACAAAGTGATACCGCATGTGTATCGCGAGTTGCCTCCGGCGTTCCATGTGGGCGAGGATGGTGCGTTCTATATCGACCACACGGAGAGCAAAGTGTTCTGCTACCTGATAAACGGCAGCCGTATGAGTTGGCGCGAGGAGTTGGAGAACAGGGTTACCGGTAACGCGGACGAAGACGCAGCCTACGCCGCGGCGAACCGTTTCAGCATCTATGGCAGCCGTCTGACCGACGAGGAGCGGACGGAGCAGTTGCGGCACCTGATGAATAAGATTTACGCCTACGGATTCCTGTTGCACCACTTCAAGCGTGAGGATATGGCGAAATGCGTGTGGGTGATGGAGAGCAAACTGACCAAAGAGGACGAGAGCAGCGGTGGCAGCGGGAAGTCGCTGTTTATGCGTATCTTGAAGCGGTTGAATCTTGCGAATATCGTAACCCTTGACGGCAGGACGCTGGATGTGAGCAGCAACTCCCACTTTCTTGACCGCGTGGATACGCGCACGGATATACTGTCTATCGACGATGCCGGCAAGAACTTCCCCTTTGAATCGTTCTATGGTATCATCACGGGTCAGACCAATGTCAATCCGAAGGGCACCAAGAGTTTTGAGATAGACTACATAGACAGCCCTCAGACGGTCATATCCTCCAACTTCCCTTGGCGAGGCGATGACCGCAGCACTATGCGTCGTCTGCTGCCCGTGGTGTACAGCGACTATTACCACGACAGGAACAACGATGACGACTATCGCGAGGTACGCAAGGTGAGCGATGACTTCGGCGGGCGCGTGCTGTTCGGCTACGACTACACCGAGGAAGAATATAACGCGGACTACAATTTTATGATTAACTGCTTGCAGTTCTACCTGACCCACCAGCGCGAGGACTTCATGCCACCGATGGAGAAGGTGATGTCTCGCGTGAGAAGGGCTATCATGGGCGATAATTTCAGTGCGTGGGCGGATGTGTATTTCGCACAGACGGAGGAAGAGCCGAACGAGAACCTCGACCACCTGCTGATAAAACAGTCGGTCTATAAAGACTGGTACGACGAGGTGGGGCACGACCTCAAAATAAAGTCCGTGCAGAGTTTCAAGACGAAATTGAAGGTGTGGTGCCGCGACAAAGGTTATGAGTTCTGTCCGTCGGATATACCCGACTGTCAGGCGGACGGGCGTATCGTGAAGAAGATACTCATGGGTACGAAGCGCACGAGCACGGAACTGATATACATACGCACGAGCAAAGACAAGCCGCTCAATCTGGAACTGCCATCGAGTTGGTATGGATAGTGGTCAGTGGTCAGTGGTTAGTGGTCAGTGGTCAAGAAAGCAATCTAACCGGCTGCCGGACAAGCCCTCTACGGATACAAGTAGGGGGCTTTTTCTATGCCCTGTGGCGCAGCGCGCTGCTCCGGCAACCCCGCCGCCGTTTTCCCCCGACCCCTTTTACATATTCTATTCCCCAAAAAAGTTGTAACTTGTATCAAATAAGGAAAAAAGTAGTAATAATCTATTGAAAATAAGATACTCATGCCGCGACACAACTTTGACACAACTTTGACACAACTTTGACACAACTTTCAGTGGTTTGGGCAATTTTGGGGGGCGGATGTAAATTCTTTATCATTTTTTTGGTGGTCTTTTGGAAAGCGAATATCTTTGCAGCCGAATTGAAAATGTACCGTTATGTTTACACTTATCTATCTTTCGGGGTGCTTTATGATGTTGATATATTGCATCGCCTACTTGTTCTATCGTAGAGAGTTTTGGCTGTCCGACCTGTTTGTTATACCCGTGGTATGCCTGTTCTCGTGGGCGGGGGTGCTACTGGTGATGTTGATAGCCATAGATAATGGCATTCACAACCTGATGGACAAGCGAAAGAAGAATAAGAAATACCGGCTATAACCTGAAAGACAGGTGCGGGCAGTCCGATAGAGCATTGTCGCGCTGTGAAAGATTTATGAAATATCCGACCGCCTGCACCTCTTTCAGTCTTTCACGCTGTGAAAGAATTGCCTTTCAATCTTTCAAAACTTGAAAGAATACTGAAAGAACCGCCTTTCAGCCTTTCACGGCTTGAAAACCTATTGAAAACTAATAACTTATATTGAAAGATACTATTATGGCACGAAAATCCGTAAATTTCAACATCACCGAGGAGACTTACAGCCGTCTCCGCACTTACTTCCCCGAGGGACAAGCCCTTGGGACGGACGATAACATGCTCCAACTACTGGATGCACTGGCGTTCTATCAGGCACACAAAGATGACAAGCCCGCGTCTATCAGCGACGAGGAGTTGCAGGCGTTGCGTGAAAGATTGCAGAAAGCCGAGCAGGACTTCGAGCAGTCGAACGCACAAGTGATAGACCTTGACCGCCGCCTGCAAGCGTCTATGCTGGAACAGGAGCAGCATGCCACCGCGGCGAACACGCTGCAAGAGCAGAACCTGCAACTCGCCCGCACCGTTTCCGACCAAGAGCAGACCATCAAAGCCCTGCAATCGATGCAGCCCACATGGGAGCAGATGCGCAGCATGATTCAGCCGTTCCCCGTCGCTCTGTTGGAAGAGACCGCCGCGCGCCTCACGGAACGCTACAAGCGCGACATCACACCGCTACAAATACTGGTGGATATGTTCCTGCGCTATACGATTGACCGCAACGCCGAGTGGTTCTATCCGTTCGTGTTGCGCGACAAGGATATAGTGGCTATTGCTCACGAACTCAACGAAAATGTGGTATCAATCCAACAAATCCGTAAATCCCTGCAACGATGAATCTTGATTTTATAGCGGGCTTGCTCAAGCCCTACCTGCCAACCATTACCAACACCTACCTGCCAAAGGTCAGCGCGTATATCGCCGAGCAACTGAAAGAGGAGGACTTGCACCTGAAAGAGAATGAGAAGGAAACGGTCTGTATGCTGTCCCGAGACGGCGACGATGTGGTATTGCGTGTAGTGCGCCTTGACGGCAATGCCAAAGTGGTGCGATGCACACCATCGATACCTCTCACCGACTTTCTCGCCGGACTCATTACCAACGCGATGAATAAGTAACCAACACCCATACCACCATGTCCGTATTAGAACAATTCACTCAGCAAGCCGAGCAGAAGCCGCAGGACTATCAGTTTGCCGCCGGCGACCTGTCTTTCATTGACGAGATGGAGCAGCCCAAGCAGCCCATGAATATCAGCGAGCGACCCGACTTCGACACCTTCGACCCGACCGACCCGACCGGCAACCTCGACACTATCGAAGACGACGGGCAGCACGACGAACTGATTGCCGCCGCCGTGGAAGAGACGGCGAACCTCATCACCGACACCATCGACAACGGTGCCGCCTTCGGACTATCGCTCATCTCCAAGAACCCCATCGACTCGCACAAAGCCACCGACGAGCAGAAGGGGCGCATGCGCAAAATCATATATGTCTATTGCGAGAAGACCGGCGGCTACATCCCCCTGTGGCTGCAACTGGTCATCCTCATCATCGGCATATACGGCGTGCAGATACCCGCTGCCATGCAGGCGCGGCAAATCAATATCCTCGAAGAGAAAGTGCGCGAGCAGGAGCGCAAACTGAAAGCCTACGAACTGGAAAAACAGAGCCAAACGCTACGGCAGGAACTGCAAGACCGGCAGCAGGCGGATAAACAGGATTAGCCATGGAACGAGCCGCTAAATGTACACTGGTATTGGGTTTCAACGGCACCGGCAAGACCACATTCCTGCGCACCATGCTCGAGCGTATGTGGCTCACGGCGCGCAGCCGAGGCGAGCGGTTTAAGGTGCTCATCGTTACGCCGGACGACACCGAGTGGCAGGCGTACCCCGAGAACCCGCTGCTCACGCCCGACGACTATGTCTTCGACGGCATACAACGCCATATATGGACGGAGCAGTACGGCGAGGAGAAGCACTATTCGCTCAACCGTATCACCCATTTCAACAACGGCATTATTGTCTTTGACGACTGCAAGGTCTATTTCGGAGACAACCTCCCGCAGGAGATAGTGAATCTCTTTGTGCGTCGCCGGCAGCGTGCGCTGGATGTGTTCTTCGTCGGGCACGGCTTCACCACCATACCGCCCAAGGCGTTCACCTACTACTCCGATGCCATCCTGTTCCGCACGGTGGATAACATCGACCGGCGCAAGAACTGTATCAACAACTTCGACTTCTTCAAGCGCAAGCAAGCCGAGGTGAACCGCCATGCCACCCGCGAACCGCATTTCCATATACATATCAAGAACACGGATGTATAAAAATAACTAATATCATGTCTAATCATAAAATAGGACGAATCAACTGGACGATTGCCAAACGAGCACACATTAAATGTGCTGATATTGTTATAACTGATAATCAACTCATCCACATTCAAAGGAGACATAATGCCGAACTGTCTCTGCTCAATATCTCTGCTTTTGATTATGTCAAAATGGTAGTTGATAATTATGACCAAATCAGGGAGAAAAGGGATAATGCAATTATGCTTGTAAAAACAAATCCGATGCCTCCACATGATACTTGTGTTTTGGAATTACAATTCAATAAAACCAAACAAGAGTGGAACATCAAAACAGCACAACCCCGCAACAACATTGAGAAAAATCGGATATTATGGAACAAAAAAAAAAGGATGCGTAACAAAAACGCACCCCTTGTGTAAATCTCAGAGCATACAACCGACCGATGTATGTATAGGTTACTTGCACCCCTAATATCCTGTAAGTCTTTGTTGGTGATTTGTGCAAACCAACTACGGCGTCGGATTGGATGAGACTAACTTTCGTCTGCAAAATTACAACTTTTTTCTGACACTGCCAAATTTTTCTGCTGATTTATGCCGCAAAACATCAAATATCAGTACATGACCCGCAAAGAACTGGCGGACGCAAGCGGCGTATCGGACAGAACTCTATATGAATACATCAAATCCAACTGGCAGACTCTCGCGGCTCTTGGCTGTATCAAATACAAGCGTCTCACGCCCGCTGCCGTCAAATTCATCTGCGAAAATTACGGGATTGATTTGTAATCAATAGTGCCCTTTTAAGGAATGCACAATCACTATCTCTTCGCTATCGTCAATGCTGTAAACAAGACGATTTTTATTATCTATACGCCGCGAGTACATCCCGCTCAGGTTAAAGCGCAACGCCTCAGGCTTGCCTAAGCCTGTAAGCGGATGTTGTTGTATATCTTCGAGAAGTCGGCTTATACGTGCCATTACCGCCTTCTGACCACTCTTTTTCCAGTAAGCAACATCTTCGTCGGCTACCTCAGAGAATTTTATTCGGTACATTAGTCCCAAAGATTAGCAACTTCAACAAAGTGTTTCTTGCTTTTTTCGCTGCGTTTGATTTTTGCGACAAAATCAGGATTATACGGACTTTTCTCAATTACGACAAAGTCCATCACTTTAAGTGCCTCTATAAGTTTCGTGGCTCTTTTATCGTTTGAATCGATATAGAGCATAAATGCCTGTTTACTGTTTTGCCTTACTGCCGTTGCCATAGTCGTGAGAGATTTACGTTTCGCCTGCAAAGGTAATGTTTTTTTTTGGAATATACAAAATTTACTGCAAATTTACGGTAAAAAGTCGGAAGAAATCGGCAAAAGTCGGAAGAAATCGGAAGAAGTCGGAACCCGTTCCCTGCAAACCCCATATCTTTGCACCGTTTTTTCAAACCCGCAAAACAAACATACCTATGAACAAAATTTCCACATCGGTCATCATCGGCATTGTCTGCGTTGTCCTTCTCGCCCTGTTGGTCTATCTCAACCGCGACAAGTTCGGCACCAAGAAAGCCCCTGCTGACGTACCGGCGGACGACACGCCTGCCGAAGTCTAAAAACATCTGAATCATGGATAAGAAAAAAGTCATCAACATCACCTTGGCGGTTGCGGTCGTCGCAGTCATCGCACTGGCGGTTTGGTATTATTTCCGCCACAAAGCCAACGCCGAAGCAGACGCTGCCGCCTAACAAGAAACAACAGTTATTAACTCATAAAACCACACAAAAATGGGAAAAACCACACAACCGGTGGGAGATATGGAACTCTCACAGAAAGATTTGAACAATGCTCTCATGGCGAATGCCAGCGGTAGCAGTGCGTATATCGGATTGGGCGACCAAATGCTCAATTTGGGCGACGCAGAGTCCTTCATGGACGAAGGCGACACTAGCAAAGTCTTCACCGTCAATCTCGTGAACAACACCTCGAAAAAGCAGAAGGTGCAGTTCAATGAAATCATCGACACTATCGCCGGACACAGCCTGCTCAAAGAGGGCGAAGTCGCTTCCGACGAATCGGGTGCACTCACCTGCGAAGGCGACCCTCGTCGTTACGACCTCCTCGCTGCCCTTATCAAGAAAACGCCTATCCGCGTCCGCTCCATCAAGTTCAACGTATCCGACGCTTCCCAGTTGGACGAGGTGCTCAAGTACCAAACCGAGACACCTTTCGAGACCGGCAATACTAAGCAGGTCATCCCATCCACCAAGCAAGACCAGAACACGCAGAACACCAAGATGGTCGAGGTTACGCTCCAAGACTGGCAACTCGCCTACGACAGCACTATCCTCTACACCATACGCCCGGGTGTCAGCGTCTCTATGACCATCGTGTTCGGTGCCAGCATCGACCCTTCGCACGCACTGCATGCTAAGTACAACGATGCCAAAAAGAGTGCTGCTTCGTTCTACGCACAGCAGCAGTAATCAAGGGAGTGGTTTACACTGCTGATAGAGGGGTGGGTATTTCGCCCGTCCCTCTATTTATTTACCAACTAATCATATACAACTATGACCCAACAAGAAATCATCGAAGACATCAAAGGTCGCTTGCGTATTCCCGAGAACGTCCGCAAAATCACCATCCTCATGGAGAAGAATCGCCTCATCACCCGTGGCGACTACTACACCATGGAGGACATCCACGTGCTCAAACAAGCAAATCCGCAAGACTTCCTCACCGCGTGCCAAATACTCTACCCCAACGGCTTACCCGCCGCTTATGCCAATGCCGACGGAGACCCCAACCTAAAAGCAGCCAATGCCGCTGCCGGTTGGAACTTTGCGGGAGAAGTCATAAACACCGCTGGTGGCATCCTTGGCAGCATCTTCGGAAAGACCGACAATTCTGCTGACCGCGTGTTGGAGTACCAGCAGCAGGAAGCCAAGCGTAAGCAGACGATGATGTATGTCATCATCGGAGTAATCGGCGTTGTCGCATTGGCAGGTATCATCTTCGCCATCGTCAAGTCGAACAAGTCGTCTAACATCATTATGAAGTAACCATGGGAGAAGCAGCATTAGCAGGTTCCATCATCAATGGATTTTTACAGGCAACCGGCATCATCACCAATGGCGTTGTCAAAAGCAAAGAGATGAAATATGGCGCGCAGGTGCAGGTCTCTGAGAACGAGCAGGGCGGCAAATCCAACCGCACCATCTATATCGTTGTTGGCTCTGTGCTCGCTGTGGTCATTGTTGCTGTTACATGCGTGCTTATCTTCGGTCGTAAGAAATAACTTGTATGCCTGTTATCCGATATTTCCCAGTCTTTCCCGAGAACCCGACCAATCCGGCGCGGACAAATATCCTCACGGGAGATGTGCATATCAACTTGCGCCGTTGGCGACAACTACCGCTCCACACGCGCAAGTATGTGCTGGCACACGAGCAGGGGCATGCAAAGTATCACACGCTTAATGAACTGACAGCAGACCGCTACGCCTTAGAGCAGTTGGCACTCAAAGAACCCTATTCCTTGCGCCACTACGTTGAGTCAGTAAGCAACGTGTCCTATAATAATCCCGAACGTATGAAGCAAGCCCAATATGAGACGCTGAAAATTGCCGCTGCACAAGGCAGTACGAAAGCCCGTGAACTACTCGCCCGTTATCCGATAGCCAATGCGGATGGAGCGGAATACACACCCGACATGGGGAATATCAACAAAGGAAACACTAACCCAACACATACCATCATGGCTGCGTTGTTAGCAATAGCCGTCATGGCACTGGTTGTTTATATCATCATCACATGGACAAGAAAACAATAATCATAGCAGTAGTAGCCGTGGCGGTAATCATGCTGTTTATCGTCATGCGCGACAAGTCTTCCGCTGAAACGGTAGCAGATACCATGGAAGACAAGATTTCGTCCGACAGCAGGAAAGCAACGGCTGCCGGCAAGTCGGTTACGATGTCTTCCGAAGACAATTCCTATAACCAAGCGCGGGAGAAATACCGCACGCTGCAAGGCAACTATCCGCCGGCATCTTGGACGACCGAGATGATTAACGTGTGGGTAAGCGAGTGGGACGAGATGAGCAAAACGCTCTCAGAGTACGTCTCGCTAATGAATAAGATGGACAAGAAGCAGACTGGGGATGCCAGCGCAAAGACATGTTCATCTCTTGCAGATGCCCGTATCCTGCTCTCCGGCGCACAGAATGAGTACAAAGTTTATACCGAGAAGAAAACCGCTTATGAACAATTGCGTACCGCCTGTGCTGCTGTCAGTCTATCTCCGAATAGGTATGTAACAGATTTTGCTTCTTCTTCTCTAACACAAATTAAAAATGCGGTTACAACGGTAACTGCACTAAAACCTGTTTACCAAAAGTATCAGGAATACAAAACGGTTTTGCAGAATACTGGTTTGCAGAATACTATCTCAGACTGGACAAAAGAGAGCGTAGCAAGCATACAAAACGCTATCAACTCGCTGGATAAAATGTATGAGCAAACGCTCAATAACATTGCTGCTAAGTGCGTGAATGCCGTCAAGAAAGACATCATGGGAGATATATACTCCTCAGGAACTCAATATACCAACTTTATCAACTGCCCCGGCAGCGACAAGTATGCGTTTAATGTTCAGGTATATAAGGATGCCGTAGATTTTTGTGCAAAAGGAAGCAAGTACAAGGCTGCATTCAAAACTGCATTGGCAGCGGCTGGTATTAAGGTGCCTAACATCCGCTGTTGTTCATGGAATAATCGCGTAAGTTGCAGTGCAAGTCTTGCGCCTTATTTCGGGATTACAAAAAGTAATGCTCATGCAACGGGACGTAGAAATGTATCGGCAGTTCGCGCTCTGAATAAATACCCAATCGTAAACGGTTAGTATTATGAAAAGTAAGAACATTAACAACATGACTATTGAGGAATTGGTCGGTGGTGCCTCCACGCAGGATATTGCCGCCTATTTCCGAAATATAGGAAAAAGTGGAACACAACCTACTTATCTAATGGGTAACAATGAAACCCCCGACAGCGGTTCCGAATCGGCTCGCCCATCGCAACAGAACACCCTCTCTCACAGAGATATGCGGCAGCCAAGCGGCTTCACAGAGCAAGCAAAAGCCTACATCGCACAACTGACAGTAACTGACTGGATATTGATTGTGATTGCGTTGCTGATATTTATTAACATTCTTGTAACGGTTAAGTACCATGACTAAGACAGGAAAAATAGGACTAATTGCCGGTGGCGTTGGATTTGCCGGTTTGCTTATACTGGTCATCGTTTTGTTATGTAAACGCCGCGGAAGTACAACGGCTATGCCCAATGAATTGGACTGGGGAGATAGTCTGAGTGAATCCGAATCAAACGACATCTATCGTATAGCAAAAGCGTTGTACGAAGACATGGATGGGCTATCCATAAACCACAACAATGCTATCTACACTGAGTATGCATCTACCTCCGACCGTGTCTTCGTCGGTGTCGCAAACTATTTCGCACAGCGATGGGGCGACGGAGATAATTTGGCAACATGGCTCAACAACGAAGTATATGGTGCAAGCAATAAAGCCACAGTAAAGACCATTCTTGCACGTTTGAACGGATATGGTATAACCCCTAAATGATTGAAGATTATGAATTATAAAGCAAACGCAGATGGTTCGTTTGGCAGCGTAGGAGCAAATGTGGACGTGAATATACCTATTGATACGATAGTGTATATCGTTTTGGCTTGTCTAATCATCTTCGCAGGATTTTTCCTGATGAAAAAATATATTCGGTAGTATGAAAAAAAGTAAATACATAATGTTCGGCATAGGCGCGCTGATTCTTGTGCTGTTGGTAGCCGTGATTATTGTTGTTGTAAAAAAGAAACGGCAGGCACAGGATGAAGCGCAGTATGCTCCTATCCTATCCGACCCCGTGATTAAATACGGAGACCGCGGCGAAAACGTGAAACAGTTGCAGGCATATCTAAATGCCAAACTGATACACTATGCCGACCTGAAAGGTGGTCGCCCGACGTATAGCGGGAGCGTGATTAACGCCCTGGACGTGGACGGTATCTACGGAAAGCGCACGCAGTGCGTTACGAATTGGTGGTTTGGCAAGGAACAAATCTTATTGTCGGAAATTCAATAATTACCTTATGGCAGGACGAGTTTTTTTATCAGAGAACCTATTGCAGGGAACAAAGGCAGACATCACTCTCGTAGATGTCGATGGTAATGTGTTTATCGGAAATTTCGACCGTACCTTGTTCGATGGCAACATGAATACAGTGTACAATCAGCCTATATGGCAGATTATAAAAACGGAAATTGTTACCAATGCCGATGACACACAAACCATTCGCACGCTTTATCCGAATGGTAACTGCCAATTTTGCCATCGGTGGAGCGAGTTAAGAAACATCAAATTTAACTTCAAATTAGCATAATATGTTAGACTCAACAACAATGGCACTTCGTGCCGCATTATTGGTTCGCAATGGTTTTGCGAATGCAAACGGGTATGGTTATAGTATCGGTAGCATCGGCTCGATGGTAATCAAACAAGGTAATCAAATTTCCTACATAAAAGGTTCAGTAGGAACATTGCGTACACAGCCGGGTGGTCTTACCGGTGGCATTACTCGCGAACGGATAGAAGACGCTATTCGTTATAACGCAAACAAACCCATCGGAACACTTTCCGAGAAAGTCCTCATCGAAACAGGCGAGCAAACAGCAAGCGGTTCGGCAACCCAAAAAGCACTCGAAACCGCAACTGGTGCGGTTAGTCAAAGTTATGACTATAAACAACCGTATACGGAAAACACTCTCTTAGATAGTGCAAAAACCAATATACTTAATCTTCATGATGATTCGCCTACTACACCTACCCAACAGCAAGCACAAGTCTCGTTCTTTGAGAAAAATAAAACGACCATTCTTATTGCTGTCGTGCTGATTATTGTAGCAGCATTGTTCTTCTGGAAAAAATAACCGTTTAATTGACATTTAATATGCAAGTAGTTCACTCCCTATGGTCTCAACCCATGACTTCTTGCCCCAAGCAAGAACGTATCAAAAAGCAAGTAGTTAATCTTTGGTGTTATGCTCTCTCCGTAGCCTATGCGCGCAAGCACAATCTTCCTATTCGCCTATACACCGACGAACAAGGAAAAAGGCTCATCGGGCATCTGCCTTATGACAGTATCTTGCCGCTCAACATGCCGACGAACACACCTACATCCTTTTGGGCTGCCGGTAAGTTCAAGGCTTATGAACAAATGCAACCATGCGATGTGCATATTGACGGGGATGTATTCCTGACAGATAGGCGATGCGTGGAAGCAATAGAGCAGAACCTGCAACAACCATTTCATATATTCGCACAAAACGAGGAGACACCAACCAACTGCTCCAAGCAGTTTTACAACAAGATTATCAGCCTGCTAAACCTCTTCAATATATCCTACGATGGCATTGACTTTCCTCACTTCCGAAAGGCTTACAATACAGGCATTATCTCCTTTGGAGACGATAATTTCCGAACCGAATACTGCTACCGCTATTGGCAAACTATCCGACAGGTAACAGCCAACAAAACGCTTGCCGACGTGCTACGTATCATCAATACGGCTCCTGATGTAGTGCTCGAACAGCAGATGCTTTACGAAACGGCAAACGCCGATGTACACAATCCCAATCGCACACTGCTCGGAACAGGCAAAGAGATATATAGGAACGCAAGCAAGATAGGCTATATCCATCTGCTCGCCAATGCCAAAGAAGAGGAGATTCAGTATATCGTCAAAAGAGTAGAAGAGGTAAACCCCGACATCTACCGCACAACACAACAGGTTTTTGAACAAATAAAAGCATAATATGCCAGTAGTTTACGACCCCATATTAGGGGCTACAAGAAAAGAAATCAATACGTCCGTATTCATGCGTAGAGATGGTAGTAATTACGTTTCCTCGCTCGCGCTGGTTACGCCCATTATCTCCTCATCGTGGATAATCAAGAAGAAGGACGGAACTCAGGTAAGCACCTCAACTGCGAATAGTATCACCGTAGAGAATGGCGCAAAGGTGGACTATTCCGGCACCAGTTCACAACCATCCCCCTCCGAATCGCAGACGGCTCCCACGGCTATCAGCGGCGACTTTGGCACCGTAGCATCCGGCAGCAAGGCGGAGACTGACATTACCGCTAACAAAACGTTCCGAATAACTTATACAGCCCCCAAAAGCGGCTTGGAAGTGTCGGGCACTAAGGTGGTCAAAGCCTCCGGCAATCAGCAAACATCGGCATCCGCATCGGTCGCCTTCTCGCACCGTCGTTATTGGGGCTCATCCGCAGAAGCAGATGCGGATATTACCACACTCACTACCGAATTAAGCAACAGCAAAGCCAAAACGATTGACTTCAACTGCTCCGGCGGAAAGTATTTTTACTATGCTTATCCGAAAGCCTTGGGCACTACAACATGGAAAGTGGGCGGACTGGCTTTTACAGGCTACCAACTCACTGAGAAGACCATCACCAATGAGTACGGCTTGCCAGTTACCTACTACCTCTATCGTAGCATAGAGAAACAAACCGGCTCAGCAATCAACGCAGTAATCTCTTAACTCGCAAAGTATATGTCAAACATAGCAGGAACTAACTTAGCGGCAGCAATAGCCCCGTTCACCACCGAAGACACTTACCCGACCCACTATGCCGAGTATGGCAAAGGTGGCTGGCACAGCGTAGCAACCATATCCGACCGCGATGCCATACCGGTGCAACGCCGCGAGACCGGCATGGTGGTCTTTGTCCAAGCAGAAAACATACCATATCGCTTGACAGCAGACGGCAGTTGGGAGAGATTATTAAATGATGTAGATGACTCTTTGTCATCAACTTCAACAAATCCTATTCAAAATCGGGTCGTACATGAAGAAATCACGAAAGCAAGCACCAGTTTGTCCACTAAACAGGATAAAACGGATAATTCGTTGCTAACCAATGTGAAGACGATTGTCGGTGCCATAAATGAACTATGGCAAAAGTTTAAGGATTATCTAAAAGGAATCCAGCAAGTAACCTATACTCAACTGGTGCTGCTTCGGGACAATAACCAACTGGTTGCAGGGCAATGGTACCGCATTACAGACTATATGACCTCCGTTGCAAATGATACGGAAGCGCGTAGTGCGGGACATCCGTTTGATTTGTTGGTTATGGCAACAAGTGAAGACACGCTTTCAGAGGAAGCAAAAGCAGTCAAGAGTTTAAGAGACAGCAATGGATATTTCGACAATGCAAACATGAATGCTTGGAAGGTGTGGTATTGTTTGGATAATGACATAACACGATTCCAATGGGCAGACACAGAGAATGGGAAAGGGGTTATTTGGCGAATGATTGATGAGTGGCAGAATGATTGCCCTTATGACTTCAAAAATGTGCAGTTCAAACGCTACAAAGTAACACCTACCACGCCTGTTCCGGAGGACGTAGAAGAACAACCATTGCTTGCTGATCTGGATGGCACCTATATAGGCACAAATGCAGAAATGACAGGTCTCACAGTTGAAGACTACGACGATTTTGTTTGGGCTTATACATTCTCTTTCGGGGATAGACAGGAAGAACCGTCAGACGCTTCTTTGATGGGCTATGTGAATGAAGAACAGGGTGAAGGCTACGGCTACAAAGGATATTATGGGGATAATGTCATTTTGCCATGTACATGTCATCAGACCATTGATGATGAGCAGCAATCAGTTTTTTGCCTGAATAATGTCGTTTGGTTCACGAACAATGTCAGATACCGTTCGCTTATTTGTGGCAATAGAATTGACAGCGAGTGTATCAATATGACCTTATCCGGACACGGCACACATATCAAACACGACTGCCAGAATATCATCATGGGTGATGGTTGTTTTGGAAATACTATCGGGGTTGGATGCTTCTTGTGTACGTTCGGGAACAACTGCGGAGGTAACACGTTCGGGAACGATTGCTACAACAACACGTTCGGGAACTACTGTGGAGGTAACACGTTCGGGAACTATTGCTGGTACAATACATTCGGGAACGGTTGTTCATATAATACATTCGGGAACGATTGCGGCGGTAACACATTCGGGAACGGTTGTAATTGGAACACATTCGGGAACGATTGCTACAACAACACGTTCGGGAACAACTGCGGAGGTAACACGTTCGGGAACTACTGCTATCGTAATACGTTCGGGAACGGTTGTGGTAGTAACACGTTCGGGAACTACTTCCAATGGAACACGTTCGGGAACGGTTGTTGGTATAATACATTCGGGAACGGTTGTTCATATAATACATTCGGGAACAACTGTCGCTATATCACTGTTCACAACGGCGTTAAATACGTGGACGTTCCTGGCAGCAGCACTGTTTCTGCCTATGTCCAGAACGCCCAAATACTCAACGGAACGCATGGCAGCGACTCGTCAAATATGCTACAAATATCGTTCCAAGAGGATGCAGACTACTGCCAATTTGCAGGACTGAATAGCAGTGGTATTTTGAAGATCTGGGTGCCTGCTAACGCTGCATAATTGACGTGCACATTTGCATATTCATGCGCTACCATCGCATCTATACGCAAAGAAAAATTGAACGGATAAAACCAATTTGTTTCGTAAATATAAATAAGTGAGCATATTACAAGGGCATGGAATTTGGTAATGTATTAGTTGTTCCCGAACTAATCCTCATATAAATGAGGGAACAACAAAATATCAACCTAATTAAAAACAAAGTTCTATGCTCAACAAAATTAGTTACGAATTGGTTTTTAACCGTTCGCGAAGACTTAATCAAAGGGGCGAAGGTCTTATACAGATTGAGTGCTCACAACAAAAAAGACGAATTTATTTTAGTACACACACGTATGTAAAGCCGGAGTGTTTCAGCCATGGTGCTGTCGTTGGAACACCGAATGCCGATAGTCTTAACTACGTCCTCTACCAAATGATACAGGAGGTTGAACTGGTGGAATTGGAGTATATCAAGAAAGGTGTCGAAGTGCAGTTGCCAATGTTGAAGGAGGCAGTACGTTCACACATATCACCGGCAGCCAAACTCACAGACTTTGGAACACAGGTGGTAGGACAAAGCGAACGCAAGAACCTCACAAAACTCAACTATCAAACATTGCTCAATAACATCGAGCGATTCCGAAAGGGCACACTAATTACAGATATTGATTATCAATTTTTGGTAAGTTATGACAAATGGCTGCGAGAAAGCGGAATAGCTCACAACACACGCATTAGTCGGCTTCGACTACTTAGAGCACTACTTAATGAAGCCCGAAAGCGCGATATCATCCATGCTAATCCGTTTGACCGATTCAGAATCCAGCAGATGGTATCTAAAAAAGGTTATCTAACCACAGAACAGGTGCATAAATTGGAACGACTGAGCCTAAAAGGTGTTGAGGAGAAAGTGCGAGATGCTTTTCTTATTGGATGTTATACCGGCTTACGTTTCTCTGATATTACCACATTGCGAGATGAACATTTGCAAAACGGATGGATAATAAAGAAAATGGTAAAGACTGGTTTTGTAGTTGAGATACCGATTAAAGACCTATTCGGCGGCAAAATGCTACAAATCGTTGAGAGATACAACGGACATATAGGTAATCTCACAAAGTCGCTTGGAAGCAACTGCACCGTCAATAAAACGTTACGTGGAATACTGGATAAAATAGAAGCCGATGCTAAAATAACATTCCACAGTAGCCGACATACGTTTGCAACTCTTCTTGCCCAGCAGGGTGTACAAATCACAACTATACAAAAGTTGTTAGGACATCAGAAGTTGCAAACAACGCAGATTTATAGCGAAGTGGATAGAAAAGCCATCACAAATGATATAAAGAAACGACAACGAAAATGACACAGAAACGAATCTTAGTAGGTAGCCGCGTGTTTTTTGCAGGCATGAATGGTTTCCATAGTAAGGATACCGATTATCTTATCTTAGTGAGTGAACCCAAGCAGTTCAACTGGCGGCGCGAAACAAGCATGCGTGGAATATGCACTTTTGAATACAAGCAAGAAGCAGCCCGGGATATGATAGCCCGCACTATTGAGCAAGGCGACGCACTGTTACTTGGCAAATTTCTCGTCCCGGAAGTACTGCAAGCCATAAATGCAAGCATGGAAGACATCAAACCGCTGGAAGCACTATTACCCAAACTGGACGAGAAACACAAGTATCAATCCGTAATCTTTGAGGCTTATATGACCAATAAAGCGTTTACTTTAACTAATGAGCAACGCGCAGCAGCATATAATCAATACCTTCTTGCACGCACAAAAACAAAATGACAATGAGCCACATGCTTACACTCTTACTTGCCACATTGGGTGGGGCGGACGCATACGCTTGGGCGACGCTGCTCCTTGTGCCCGTTACGGGTATTGTCTCGTGGTTTGCCGCCCGCAAAGTGCGAAACAACTCCACCTTGCAGCAGTTGCAGCAGACCATTGACATGCTGGTGATGAAAAACAAAGAGTTGTACGAGCGCATCACGCAGCAGAACCAGCAAATAGAAGAACTGAACACCCAACTCACAGAGGTGCGACGCGAAAATGCAGAACTCATCACAGGACAGGCACGTATCAGCAAAGAGAACGCCGAACTCAAACGACAAATAGCCTCACTAACCAAAGAGTCAAAAAACACAAAATAATCATGGCAACTAAACCTAAAATAGTGCGCTCTTTCAAAGATGTGGACGCACTGTATCGACAAGGCGTTAATCTGTGCAAAGGATGTCCATTTGAGCATGCTGCCTCTTGTGATGACAGCAGACTATCGGTATGTAATCAACAATTAAAGAAATATCAGTCTATGGCAAAATCAACGAATCAAGGGCGCAATGCCAAGAGGGCGAGCGTCCTGCTCAAACAAAGACAACGAGAGTGGCAATCATCTTTCAAAGCCTGCCACGGCAACCCTAAGAAGGTTAAGGCAGCCGCAAAGGAGTATCACAAGAAGTATGGGGCAACGCCGACCGCACGCTGGAAGCGAGCACTCAAAGACGCTAACAAAATTAACCGAGACACCCAAACCACCCTCAAAATGAAGTAACTTCCTCCATTCGGCGCACAATATATCGGCGAAGCGCGCCGCCTATGCAATTCCTAATTCCTCATTCCTAATTCCTAATTATAAATCCGTGTTCCGCAAAACGCTCTATATCACCCTCCTTGCCCTCGCGTGTGCCGCCTGCTCGCCCCAGCAGCGGCTCACGCGCCTGCTCACGCAGCACCCCGAACTGCGCCTCCGCGACACCATCCTGCAACGCGACATCACTGCCACCATACCCGACATCCGACGCGATACCACGCTGAAATTTTCAAATTTACAAACTTTCAAATTTTCAAATTCCGGTCCCTCCCCCTGCAACTGTGATTCTATTTTGCACGAACTCATCGGAGACTCCCTCTCCATCAACGCCGGCAACGCCACCGCCACAATCACACACCAACCCGGGCAACTCAACCTCGCCGCACACCAGCGACCCGACACCATCCGCCGGACCGTCGAAGTGCAAGTGCCCGTCATCGAGTATGTAGAAGTCGAACGAAAAGAGACACCCATACAAGCCTTCTGCCGCATATCCGGCATCATCCTTTGGACGCTACTCGCCATCGCCGTCCTCATACGAATAATCAAGTACTTCCTATGAAAAAAGAAGAAACACTCATCATCGCCACAGCAGGCACCGTCGCAGGCATTTTGCTGATAATCCTTATCGTCCTGCTCGTCCGCTACCTGCTCGCCAAACGAACATCCGAAGAAACCATGCAACAGTTCCGAAACACCAACCTCCCGCGCGGTTACCGCAACAACAACCCGCTCAACATACGCATCTCCTCCGAACGATGGTTAGGCAAGGTATCGCCCAACACCGACGGCTCTTTCGAGCAGTTCTCCGCCATGGAGTACGGCTACCGAGCCGCCATCAAGACCTTGCAGACCTATATCCGCAAACACCATTGCGACACCATTGAGAAAATCATCACACGGTGGGCACCGCCGTCCGAGAACAACACGCAGGCATATATCGCCAATGTCGCCAACCGCGCCGGCTTGTCCCCCACCGAGACCATCACTGCCACCAACCACAACCAACTCACTGCCATTGTCTATGCCATGGCTATCTCCGAAAACGGCTACACACCCCAACCCGACCGCCAAGCCATAGAAACAGCATGGGCAATGCTGTAAACACATACTATTCACACTCTAAATCCACAAAACAATGAAACTCAAACAACCCATCGCAACGCTCCGTCCGAGCGAGATGACCATGGCAGGAGCCTGCAAGAAACGCACCGCCCGCAAGTGCAAAACCACCAAGTGCAAAACCCGCAAGCGCACTGCCACCAAAACCCGCAAGCGCACTGCCACCAAAGCAAAGTCCACCCGCACCCGTAAACTGCAAATGCAAATCTTCCGATGAAAAAGATTACCGACGTAGGGCGCAACTTGCGCCGAGAGGGAAATCAACTCGTTAGTCATCCCATCGCATACGGCGGTAGGGCTGACCTGTACAACAGCGTGCGGTCTATGACCAATCCGCGCTTCGCGCATAGCGGCGACCGCGTGCCCGACCTGTATCAGGTGATGATTGATTACCACCTCAAAGGATTCGAGTTCGGCAACTGGGTCAATACCGAAGAGCGCAACGACTACGCTGCCGGCATACTCACCACACTCAAAGAGTTGGCGGCTATCCTCGGCACGAAGAATATCGGCTTCGATAGTCAGATAGGTATTGCCTTCGGCGCACGAGGACGCAGCGGAGCAGCAGCGCACTACGAGCCGCGACTGAACATGATTAACCTCACCAAGAAGAAAGGCGCTGGCTCTTTGGCACACGAGTACGGGCACGCACTCGACTACTGCTTCGGAGCATTCATCGACCAAAACAAAGGATACACCGCACTGTCGGGAGGCTCGTCTGTCGCAAAGACACTGCCCGACAACACCGGCTGCCAGTTCCGTGCATGGCTCAATCAGATAGTCGATTCCGTCATCAACGGCAAAAACCATTCTGAGTGGGGCATAAACCCCTATTGGCACGAGCGGTGCGAGATTTGGGCACGATTCTTTGAGCAGTATATCTGCTATCTCTATAAGCAGAAAGGGCAGTCCAACAACCTCTTGCACAAGTCTTGGAGTTTTTACATCACGGATAAATACTATGTTGCGGAGGACGACTTCCTGAAAATCAAACCGGTTGCCGACCGGCTCATCCGCGAGATGGGCGCGTATATGAATAACGGCGGTTCTGCACGGGTCAAGAAGACGGCAGTACCCCTGCGCAAGATGGCATACCAAAAGCCGCTCATCGCTCCGCCCGTACCAAAGCCGAAAACGAAACCGGCACCCAAACCCATCGCCACACCCACAGGCAAAGCCGCTGCGCAAAAAACAAAAAAGCCCGCTGCCGGCACCACGGCGACCGCAACACGCCAGCCTATCGTCCCGCTCAACACGCCGGATGCTTTTCGAGACTTTCCACCCGTACAGATGTCCCCGAAACAACTCGCAGAAGCAACTGGTTTGACGCAAAAGACCATCCTCGCGCTGGATGGGTGCTGCGTCAAGAACGAACAACTTAGAATAGTCCTCTACTTCATGTACATCGGGAAGAACCTTGCTATCTCAACCGATGCCCATGTCTTAGCCATCGTCTATCAGAAGGCAAAGAAAGAGCAACTGGTGTATGCCGGAAGTCGCAAAATCAAGTGGGTTACAGAGGCGTTAAAACAAAAATCGTTAAGATTCCCCGGTATTGCTCCCATCTTACCCAAAGACGAGCAACTGACCCTGCTGCGTAAAGACGCAAGTGTCAGCGAGTACATCGAGAAAGCCAAAAGCGCGAAAAAACTCAATGCCTATTGCTATATCAAGAAAGACGGGTACAATGCTGCCCACAACCCGACTACGCTACTAAAAGGACTGCGGGTAATCGAGGCGTTAGGATGGAAAAACATGGATATGTACTATGCTTCCGACAAAAAGAAATATCCCTACTCGCCCCTATACCTCAAAGCCCCCAACGCCTTCATCGTAGTCATGCCAATGGTTCAAAACACCTAACAATGAAGGACTGGGTAGGAAATAAAACATCTGTATTTAACACTATCGGTGCGCGAAACTGTGCAGTCGGAGAAAGAGAAAACAACGACTATTATGCCACAGACCCGCGCGCCGTTAGTGCGTTATTGGAAGTAAAGAAACTGCAAGGTTGCATATATGAGTGCGCCTGTGGTGCTGGGCACTTGTCAAGAGAGTTGGAGAGCGCCGGATATACCGTGTATAGTTCTGACTTAATAGACCGTGGTTATGGTATGTCCGGTGTTGATTTCCTCGCTCTGAAACAACTGCCCGACGGCTGCCAAACAATACTCACTAATCCGCCATACAAATACAGCACACAATTTATCAGCCATTCTCTCCATCTGCTACCGAATGGTGGAGAAGCAATCTTCCTGCTTAACATTACATCACTTGCCGGCAAATTGCGGTTTAGAGAGTTTTACTCACAGGGAAAACTAAAAGAGGTCTATGTGTTCAGCGGGCGTATTATTTGCGCCAAAAATGCAGACTTCATTGCAGCAACATCCGGCGCAGTCAATTATGCTTGGTTTGTATTCTCCAACACCGAGCGCAATTCTCCGACAAAGATTTACTGGCTATAAATCCTTCCTAACATCTACCATTTGTAGAAAGAACCTCCATTTTTGCCGAAAAAAGTTGTGTCAAGCCAAGTTGTGTACACGTTTGTAACCAAGTCGTAACCGAGCAAACAAACTGAAATACTGTGCGTTACAATAACTTTTATGCAAAATGACACAGGTTACAACTTTTTTCCACAATCAGAACGCTGCAACATTTCACGTGCTAAACAGTCGCACAGGTGCTGCACCTCAATCCTCAAAAATCAGGACTTTGCTCGGCGATGATACGCACCATGTTCGGGTCCACATGGTTGGCGTACCGCGTAGTCATTTGCAGGTCGTGGTGGTCTGCCGCCTGCATCACGGTCAGCGGGTCGATACCCGACTTTATCTTATCGAATATCCCCGTATCCCGCAGCGAGTACAGTTGCATCTCGTCCGGCAAACCTATCGCCGTGCGCATCTTCGTCCAGTTCTTTCGGAAAGACTTATCGGAGATAGGTTCAGCGTCCGGCAGCCAGTTGCTCCCGAAGACATAATCACCACTCTTGCTATGGGCAACGTGGCTTGCCAACCGCATACACAAATCCTTTGACAGCACGGCATTGCGGCTGTAGCCGGTCTTGGTGATAGCAGCGGGCATCTCTATGTACATCTCTTTCAGGTGCAGCATACCTACTTTTAAGCGCGTAATCTCGATGGGGCGTATCAGCGAGGAATAGACCAACTCGCACACCATCACCATCTCGGGACGCACGCGCTCGTAGTACTCCCGTATCTGCCGGCGTTGCTCCAAAGGTATCAGGATACGCTTCTTCTCTTGCCGTTTCTTGGCTTTTATCAACTCAAAATGGTTCTCCTTAATGTAGCATTTGTCTTTCGCCCACGCAAAGAAAGCGCGGGTCATCTTCAACATATTATTATAGGTGGTCGTGTTCGGGTGGGTGCGATAGTAGTCGTCCATGTAGGACACCGCCAGCAGACGATTGAAGAAGATACACTTGCAGTTCGGGACTTTCGCTTGGAGCCACTTGCCGAAGATATTGGCAAAACTCTTATAACTGCGCATGGTCTCTTTCTTCAACTCACGCGCGCGGTCTTCTATATATAGACGCAGCACCTCGCTCATTTGGGTGTAATACCGAGAACTCTCGTTCTCCCCAAAGGGAGTCCACCCGCCGGCAAGTTTAGCGTTTATATCACAGACTATCTCGTTGGCTGCCACCTTAAAATCCGACTGCCGTGCATATCGCTTGCGCAGTAGGTTCAACTTCATACGCTTGCGCTCCATACGGTCGGTGTCGGGGTTGAGGACGTAATACTCCACAAACCATCCCATAGCGTTGTGCATGAGCGTAGCGGGCAGATAGCGCAGGTGGTACTCCGCCGTCAGATTGAGACGACTGCCTACCTGTGCAGATTTTCGTAGGGGAGAATCAGACTTTGAAACAGTTGTTTTTTGAGCGGAAAGCATTTTTTTTCTTCGGGTAGTCGTGAAGACTATCCGAAGAAAAAATACCTACTTACAATCCTGTGATGAAAAGCAACGAAAACCGAAAGAAAAATTGGCACGATTGCGGCACGGTTTTCTGCTTCACTTTAATGTAACTTGCTGATTTTCAGCACTTGGGTGGAATGTGGGGCTCGAACCCACGACACTCGGAACCACAATCCGATGCTCTGCCAACTGAGCTAAGACCACCATAAACGCTCTTTTCTCAAAAGCGAGTGCAAAGGTACTGCTTTTTTTTGATATACGCAAATATTTTGAGAAAAAAAAGTGTTTTGGAGCGTTTTTTTATACTTATTGTAGTGTCCATATAGGAACGCAATATCTTAAATGTGCTTGCAGACTGATTGTATTCTCAGGTTATTCGCTCGACAATCACTAACTAATCACTAACTAATAACTAACTAATAACTAACTTAGGATAGCAGGGCGGTTGTTCTTTGAGGTTCACCGGTAAAATCCTGTGTTGATTAAGAGAAAAATTTGGTCATATCGTA
>JBJECJ010000058.1:0-10375 GCA_051870955.1 Paludibacteraceae bacterium
ACACCCTCCAAATGCCAGACTGCAAAATGACCTATAGAGAGATACTACTTTTTTTCAGACTGCATTTTGACCTATAGACCCACTTTCAGCCTTGCAGGGTACACAAAAACTTGCAAGGCTTTTCCGTATATAGATAGACTGCAAAGGCTTTCAGAGTATATGGCGACTTCATCGGCTTTCGTGATGTAGTGAGACTTTTGAGGTGTGGCGATTGTGTGGAGACTTTCGGCATTTGTAGAAAATGTGAACCTGCATATTCCGCTACAATAGCCCGCCCCGAAAGGTCGCCAAAAGCAGGGCGGTCGGGGGGGCTTTCGACGAATACGCAAAGGGAAAATCCCTTTGCAAACCCTTAAACATCACATTTTCAGGCATTTAGTATTTTTATTTGTGGAAAATCGGCAAAGAAAGGAAGAAAACCACCCCTATTTTAGTACTTAATTGTTTGATATAGCACTTTTTACGCATAGTCAAAAAAGGCGTTTTTTGCGTCTTTTCTGCTTTCGGACGCGGGTCGTATCTTTGCCGCAAAAATTACAGTTTTATGTCAGATTATACCAGCAACACCACCGTCAATTTACAGGTGAACGGACAACAGGCGGCGGAGACATTGGCAAACCTCCGCAAGCGTACCGCGGACTTGCAAAACGAGATTGCGAAGACTGCCGCCGCAGGCGATAAGGTGCAGTTGAAGAAACTGCGCCGCGAGTTTAACGATGTAAACCGCCAAATCAAACAGATAGAAAGCAGCACTATGCAAGCGGAAAATGTGTTGCGAAGATTAGACCGCACCACTCCCAGCGAGTTGAACAAGGCATTGCAGACACTGACTAAGCAACTCAATTACATTGAGCGCGGTTCAGCGGCTTGGGATGCGCAGACACGGAAAATCCGATAGTTTTCGCCACCCATCTATGATAGTATGTTTAGAAACTCGGAGCCTGCTCGTTTAATCGGTTAATGAGATTACTATCTATATGGTTAGCGTAGCGAGTGGTCATCTTCAAATCACTATGACCGGCTGCTTGCATAACATCTAAATCGTTGACATTTGCCTTTAGCATGCTATTGATACCACTATCGCGTAAGGAATATAACTGATAGGTTTCTGGGAGACTCAATGACTCACGCATCTCTGCCCAAACAAGTGTGAAGGAATGAGAGTTCATTGGGACTTTTCAGCATTTCCATGCTTTATCAGCAAAGAGATAATCATCAACACTTGCCCCTGCAATATGTTTGCGGAGGAGTTCTTCCAACGGCTTATCAATTCGGCTATTTCTTCCTTTGTGATTCTTTGTGACTGTGGCTGGTAGTTCAAAGCAATGTTGCTCAAAGTTTATCATATCAACCCTTATACGAGTTATCTCAATTGGTCTAATAAGGGACGTAAACACCATCCGGCATATAATCTCGAAAGCAGGATTCTTTATCCGAAAGTACTCCAAAATTTGTTGTCTTACTTTGGCGGGAATGATGGTGCGCTGTTTCGTTTGCTCCCGTTTGGTTTGAATCTTCTCAAATGGATTTATCTCTGTATAGCAATGACTAATAGCCCAAGAGAATACCGCACGTCCCATTTTGAGATTGTTATTGTACGTGCGAGCACAAACATGGTCTTCGCTGATTTTATTGCGAGATTGGTGTTTGCTTTTTGAGTTGTTACCCTCAAACACATGGTCAAGGTATTCAACCGCTAATCGTTGTGTAAACTCCTCGCAAGTGATTTTGGGGTATTTTTCCTCAGCCCATTTCTTGATGTTATGGCAGAAACTCGAATAACTCCGCATAGTGCTTACTGTGAGTTCCATGCTTTTTATCTTTAGAAATTTATCTATCATTGAACTAAACAATGGCGATGAAGATTTTTGAGGTGTAGTATTCTGTGAAGGAGTATGGTTTTTTGTGGGAGCACATTGCATAGTTATGGGGACAGCATTGGGAACTTGAGGCACTTGCGTTATCATGTACTGAGTTTGTCCATCATAAAAGCAGAACGGTGACCAGCCACTGGCTAATCTACAATTGATTTCAATAATCATTTGATTAGCCAATGCCCGAAACTCTGCAAATGTACGTACTTTACGGCGTTCTCTATTGAGTTTAACGCGTTTTCGTTCTAATGCTTATGTGATTTGATTGAAACCATAGTACTCGATGTACCATCCTGAGCCATTTTGGCGGAGCACTGCGGGCATGTATCTACGCAGCGACACGGAATTTTGGAATGAATTAGTCATTTTTTTCTTTCTCCCAATAGTAGCCGCTATTGGGAGAAAGAGTTAATGAAACTATATTTACGATGGTCTATACCATGCGTATTGTCTTGACGACTCGAACGAATCTTTGGCACGATTTTGTCCCGATTTTGACCCGCTGTGAAAATCGGTAGTCAGTAGCCTTCTGATTTGCTATTTTATCGAACAGAGAAAATAATTCTATTCTACTGATATTCTATAAAATAGCAAAGAGAGTTCCATCGCTGAAACTCTCTTTTGTCGAGAAGAGGCGACTCGAACGCCCGACCCCCACGTCCCGAACGTGGTGCGCTACCAACTGCGCTACTTCTCGATGCCTTTCAGTTCACTTGAAAAGCGGTTGCAAAGGTACTGCTTTTTTTTGATATATGCAAATTATTTTGCTTTTTTTCTTGAAAAAGCACGTTTTCCGCCGCTCGTAGGTGCGGAAGCGGCGATTATCTCGCGGCAATCCTCCTCGGTCAGCGACTGTGCGTCTTGTCCCTTGGGAATCTTGTAGTTGTTGCCGTTGGCTTTGATATACGGTCCGAAGCGCCCGTTCAGCACTTCTATCTCGCCGTACACATGGATGGGCTCCTGCGCTTGCGCTTTCTTCTCTATCAGCTCCTGTGCCTCGTCCAGCGTGATGGTGAGCGGGTCAGTTCCCTTGGGTATGCTGACGAATGCCCCTTTGTGGCGGATATAGGGACCGAACTTGCCTTCGCCGACCACCACCTCTTCGCCGTCTAACTCGCCCAAGGTGTAAGGTAGGGCGGTATGGAAGAGGTCAAGCGCCTCATCCAGCGTGATGGTGAAGATAGACTGCCCTTTCTTAAGCGACGCAAAGCGCACCTTCTCCGAGTCCGCACCGCCTATCTGTATGCAGGGCCCCATCTTGCTTATCTTCGCCACTACGGGCTCGCCCGTCTCGGGGTCGGTGCCCAATTCGCGCCCAGCAATCTTACCCGCGGGGACGGAAGACAACATCGGATGGAAGGCTTTGTAGAACGTGTCCACCGTCTTCACCCAGTCGGCATCGCCCTCGGCTATCTTGTCGAAGTTGGCTTCCTCGTTGGCAGTGAAGTCGTAACTCAATATCTCGGGGAACTGCGCGACGAGAAAGTCGTTGGTGATACAGCCCAAGTCGGTCGGCAGCAGTTTCTGGTTGTCTGCGCCTGCCATCTCCTGCTTGGTCGTCTCGCTTATCTTGCCGTTCTTGAGCATCAGTATTGTCAGGTCGCGTTTCTGCCCCGTTACGTTGCCTTTCTCCACATACTTGCGCGACTGGATGGTCTCGATGATGGTCGCGTAGGTAGAGGGGCGACCGATACCCAGTTCCTCCATCTTCTTCACGAGCGTTGCCTCGGTGTAGCGGTAGGGAGGCTTGGTGAAGGTCTGTTGTGCGGTCATCTCCTGCGCCTGCAAGGACTCCCCTACTGCCACGCGCGGCAGGGTCTGCGTCGTCTCCTCCTGCTCATCGTTGCCCTGTATGTAGGCGCGCATGAAACCGTCAAAGGTGATGACCTCGCCGGTAGCGACAAATACCCATTCAGGCTCGCTCTTGGCGGGCGAGAAGATACCCACTTCCACGCGGGTGCTCTCCACCTCGGCGTCCGCCATCTGCGAGGCGATAGTACGCTTCCAAATCAGTTCGTAGAGCCGCTGCTCGTCCGCCGTCTCGCCTGCCTTGCGCTTGTCCATATAACTCGGACGAATCGCCTCATGCGCCTCCTGCGCGCCCTTGCTCGAGGTGTGGTATTGGCGCGTCTTCTGATATGCCTCGCCGTACTCCGCCAGCACCTCCTGTTTGCTCGTGGCGAGCGCCAGACTGCTAAGGTTCACCGAGTCGGTACGCATATAGGTGATATGTCCTGCCTCGTAGAGCGACTGCGCCAAGCGCATGGTCTTCGATACGGGGAACTTCAACTTCCGCGCCGCCTCCTGCTGCAACGTAGAGGTGGTGAAAGGCGGTGCCGGACTGCGTTTGCCGCTTTTCTTCTGCACATCACGCACGCGGTACTCCGCCTGCGCACAGGTCTCTAAGAACGCGCGCGCTTCCTCCAAAGTGCCGAAACGGTGGTTCAACTCCGCACGCAGCACCGAGTGCGTCCCCGCCTGCTCAGAGTCGGTTCTAACCCGTCCTTGCTCCTTGCTCTTGGCTCCTTGCTCCAACACAAACTCCGCCGTTATGCGGTACTGCGCCGTGCTCTTGAACTGCGCTATCTCGCGCTCACGCTCCACTATCAACCGCACCGCTACCGACTGCACGCGCCCTGCCGACAAGCCCGTAGTAACCTTCTTCCACAGCACCGGCGATAACTCGAAGCCCACAATCCTATCCAGTACGCGGCGTGCCTGCTGGGCGTTCACGAGGTTGTAGTCTATGTCGCGCGGTTGCTCGATGGCACGCTGGATGGCTGACTTCGTAATCTCGTGGAAGACAATACGTTTCGTGTCTTTCTTGTCCAGCCCGAGCACCTCTTTCAGGTGCCATGCTATTGCCTCTCCCTCGCGGTCTTCATCGCTCGCGAGCCATACCGTATCGGCTTTTTTCACCTCCGCTTTGAGCGTCTCCACGAGGTGGTGCTTCTTGGGGTCAACCACATAGTTGGGTGCGTACCCGTGTGCAAAATCAATACCCATGCTGTTCTTCCCCAGCGGCTCTATATCGCGTATATGCCCTTGCGAGGACAATACATGATAGTCCTTGCCCAAGAATTTCTCTATCGTCTTTGCTTTCGCAGGAGACTCCACTATAACCAAGTTCTTGCTCATATATTGCGTTGCGTAGTTTTCGTTGAATGCGTTGTTTGCGTTGTTTTGGCGGAAACCGCGGGCAAAGGTACAACATTTTTCCCACATACACAAACAAAAACACTTTTTTTTGATAAAAAACGAGATAAGGAGGTTTTCTATGGCATTGCTTGCCGCCATCGTATGTCCGAACCTCAGGCTCCCCGAACGCAGCCGATTATTTTCGCGGGTCTTTCGCGGGTCTTTCGCGGGTCGTCCGCATGGGTAGCGGGCGAGGAAGTCCCGATAAAACAAAAGACTGTCCGACCAAAAGATGTCGGACAGTCTCGTTCGGGCTTGTGTGTTGCCAAGAAACCGGTTACTCTGCAGCCTCTTGTGCACCTGCCTCAGCGGCAGCAGCCTCCTGAGCGGCTTCTTGTGCAGCGGCTGCGAGAGCAGCAGCGGCAGCGGCACGCTTCTCAGCCACAGCAGCGGCTTTCTTAGCATTGGTCTCTACCTCTTGTGCGAGGAGTGCCTTTGCTGCAACGGCTTTCTTGTCAGCCTCAGCCTGCGAAATCTTGCCATTCTTAGCATCTTTCTGTGCTTTCCAAGCGTCGAAACGCTTCTGAGCCTCCTCTTGCGAGAACGCGCCCTTGGCTACACCGCCATTCAGGTGCTTCATCAGCAATACGCCCTCTCCGGAGAGGATGTTGCGAACGGTGTCGGTAGGCTGTGCACCTACGCCCAACCAATACAACGCGCGGTCGAAGTTGAGGATGACTGCACTGGGGTTGGTGTTGGGGTTGTACGAACCGAGACGCTCGATAATTTTGCCGTCACGCGGCGAGCGGCTGTCTGCTACTACGATGTGGTAGAAAGCGTAGTCTTTGTGACCATGACGAGCCAAACGAATCTTTGTTGCCATTTAGACTTTGTTTTTATGGGCTACAACTGCACGAGTTGCCTGCCCGAGTTAATAAATCGTTAGTGCTTTTTACCCGAAAAAGTGTGCAAAGATACTGCTTTTTTTTTGTATATGCAAATAAAATTTGGTTTTTTCGTTTTTTTTCAGTACTTTTGCAGCCGATTTTAGGATAAAGGACCGTTCGCTGCGCTCACTGAAAGATAAAGGATGAAAGACTTATTACCTTTGTTTATGAGTTTTCAAGGAGGTGCGGTCATAAGTTTATCCCGACATGATTGGGAGCCGCACCCTCATAGTCGGAACCATTTAGTCTTTAATCCTTTGTCCTTTATCCTTCATCCAAACAGAGCCTATGCAATCATTAGATAATCCCATTCTTCATTTGGTCGGCGAGGAGGCAGACCGCTTGCAGTTGGACTGCTACGTCATCGGCGGCTGGGTGCGCGACCTGCTGCTGCACCGCCCCTCCACCGATATCGACATCGTGGTGGTAAAATCCGCTGAGACTCCACTGGGGACGCAGGCGTCTCGCCTGCGGTTGGAGTCTCCTTCTTCTCCCTCCCTTTCCGGGGTCCCCGCAAGCAACGCGCAGTGGGGTGGCTTCAGGGAGGGCCGGGGTGGGTCCCAGCCCTCCATCGGTATCGAACTGGCGCAGGCTGTTGCCAAGCGGCTCGGCAAAGGGGCGCATCTCTCCGTCTTCCGCACCTACGGCACGGCGCAAGTCAAGCGCGGCGAGATGGAGTTGGAGTTTGTGGGCGCACGCAAGGAGAGTTACCGCCACGACTCCCGCAACCCCATCGTGGAAGACGGGACCCTTGAGGAAGACCAGAACCGCCGCGACTTCACCATCAACGCTCTTGCTATCTGCCTCAACAGCGACCGCTACGGCACCCTGCTCGACCCCTTCAACGGCATACAAGACATGCAGGATATGATTATCCGCACGCCGCTTGACCCCGACATCACCTTCTCCGACGACCCGCTGCGTATGATGCGGGCAATACGCTTCGCCACGCAACTCGGCTTCACGCTCCATCCCGACACCTTCGACGCCATCACCCGCAACCGCGAGCGGATTCGTATCATCACCCGCGAGCGTATAGCCGATGAACTCAACAAAATCATGCTCTCGCGCAAGCCCTCCGTGGGCTGGCTGCTGCTGGATAAGACGGGGCTGCTGCCGCTCATCTTCCCCGAACTGGCTGCACTGAAAGGCGTGGAGGTGAAGAACGGCAGAGGGCACAAGGATGTGTTCTACCACACGCTGCAGGTGCTCGACAACCTCGCCGAGACCTCCGACAAACTATGGCTGCGCTGGGCTGCCCTCCTCCACGACATCGGCAAACCCCGCTCCAAAGCCTACGACCCGCAGGCGGGATGGACATTCCGCAACCATAACTACCTCGGCGCCCGCATGATTCCGCGTATCTTCCGGCAGATGAAACTGCCGCAGAACGAGAAGATGGACTATGTCATCAAGATGGTGGACCTCCACATGCGTCCTATCAACCTCATCGAAGACACCGTTACCGACTCAGCGGTGCGCCGCCTGCTCTTCGAGGCGGGGGACGACATAGAAGACCTAATGCTCCTCTGCAATGCCGACATCACTTCGCGGAACGCCGACAAAGTGGCGCGGTTTCATCGGAACTACCAACTCGTGCGGCAGAAAATGGTGGAACTGGAAGAGCGCGACCGTATCCGCAACTTCCAACCGCCCGTGCGGGGTGAGGAAATCATGCAACTGCTGAACCTGCCGCCCTGCTCCACCGTGGGGGAACTCAAAACGGCTATCAAAGACGCCATCCTCGACGGCGTGATTCCCAATGAGTATGACGCCGCAAAAGAATATCTGCTCACCCTCGCACGACAGAGGGGGATTGGGGGGAGTGAGTAGTGGTTAGTGGCCAGTGGTTAGTGGTCGGTAAAAACAGCAAGAGGCTGCCTAACAAGTGGGGTTAGGCAGCCTCCTTTTTTGTTTCGAGGAAGTATGACGGGAGCGCTACAGCCGCTGTCCCATCATGTCGTAGGTCTCGCCATTGCGGATGATGACCACTTGTCCGTCGCGGAGTTGTTTCTCTACGCATTGCGGGTTAGTATTGTGGGTATTCTCAATATTCATTGAGGACTCGGATTCGCCTACGATATTGAACTCTTTCCATACCTCTGCGGCTTTATAGTCCGCTACTGAAGCATCGGGTACGTATATAGGGATGGTGCGATTTACCTCAGTAAAAGCAGCAACTCCCACCACAGGCGGGACAATGGCTTTTAAGTGCATTTCTTTGATATTCAAGCAATGGTTAAATGCATTATCTTTGATTGTAGATACATTTTTGCCTATTGAGACTTTTTTGAGGCTGCCACACCTCGTGAACGCACCCTCTCCAATGATGGTTACGGAGTCGGGAATGGTGATAGAAGTAAGGGCAGAACAGGACGCGAATGCACCATTTCCAAGGCTAATTAGTGAGTTGGGGAGGGTGACAGACGTGAGAGAGTAACAATTATTGAACGCGCTGAGACCAATGCTTGTTACGGACTCTGGAATGACAATGGAGGTGAGAGCAGAGCACTCAGTGAATGTAAATTCTCCAATGATGGTTACGGAGTCGGGAATGGTGATAGAAGTAAGGGCAGAACAGGACGCGAATGCACCATTTCCAAGGCTAATTAGTGAGTTGGGGAGGGTGACAGACGTGAGAGAGTAACAATTATTGAACGCGCTGAGACCAATGCTTGTTACGGACTCTGGAATGACAATGGAGGTGAGAGCAGAGCACTCAGTGAATGTAAATTCTCCAATGCCGGTTATAGAGTTGGGGAGAGTGACAGAGGTAAGTGAGGAGCAATAACTGAATGCACCGTTCTCAATTTTTGTTACGGAGTTGGGGATAGTGATGGAGGTAAGACCAGAATGATTGAATGCGCCATCTCCAATAGTGGTTACAGATTCTGGAATGGTGATGGAGGTTAGACTGCGGCAATAGAAGAATGCATCCGATTCAATGCTTGTTACGGAGTTTGGGATGGTAATAGAGGTGAGGGAAGAACAGCTCGCAAACACACTACCTCCAATGCTTGTTACGGAACTGCCAATAGTGACGGAGGTAAGACTGTAGCAACTTCCGAACGCTCTTTGCCCAATACGCGTTACGGAATTGGGGATAGTGATGGATGTGAGACCACAACCAGTGAATGCGTCACTTTCAATAGTGATTACGGATTCGGGGATAGTGATGGAAATGAAACCACAATGTGCGAACGCACCCTTTCCAATACTCGTTACAGAATTAGGGATGGTGACGGAGGTAAGGGAAGAACAACCGTAGAATGTGTTTTCTACAATGCTGGTTACGCCATCGGGGATGGTGATGGAGGTGAGATTGGAGCAATAATAGAATGCGTAGATTCCAATGTTGGTTACTGAGTTGGGGATGTTAATGGAGGTGAGACTGGAGCATTTGAAGAATGCATTGTATCCAATGCTGGTTACGGAATTACCAATGGTGATGGAGGTTAGGCTGGAGCAATTACTGAATGCTGACTTTCCAATGCTGGTAACGGAGTAAGTGGTACCATTGTAGGTAACTGTTTCGGGGATGATAGCGGTGGTGAGAGTTGAGTAATTCCCTTGTGTTACCTCTACCGCAAAATTGCTCGTTTTTTTGTAATAAAGGTCACCTGACTGGAAGTCGTAGTTGTAGGCGTGGGTGCTTAGGGTGGTCATTAGGAGCACCAAAAGCGGGAGAAGGAATCGTTTTCTCATAATTGTAATGGTTTTATTGTTAATAGTTTATGTTGATTTGTTGATATTGCTTACACGGCATAGGGTACATATACAAAAAGCGCAGACCTCGTTGTTGCTCATTCGCTAAACGAGGCCTTCGCATTGCCCTAAGAGTCAAATAAACAACAGGAAGCCTACGCCGATATGGCTTCATAACGCACCTGCATACGCAAATGCGATATGGCTATGCCATACCCGTAAGCATCTATTGCTCACTTTGATTTTGACTCTTAGATTCCGAAAGTTGCGAAGTTTCGTCTAGCCAAACGCAAAGCGTCAATAAACGCTTTTATCAATATGTACACTGTTTGTCCTGCACAAGACAGGTGCAAACAGGAAAGACCATACGAAACCGATTACTCGATTTCGTGGGCAAAGATACTGCTTTTTTCCGAATTGTGCAAGAGTTGCAGCGGGGAAAAATACATTTTATGGTTGGAAACATGTTTTTGGGAGCAGGCGGGCTGTCTGGTGTTCGTCGTCAGGTGCTCCGTTAATTGTCGTTATATTCTCCGTTAAAGGCCATATAAAGGACCATTAAATTGCTCCGTTAATTGCCGTTAATTGTTCATTAATACGCATTAAATACACATTAAATACGCATCGTTTTAATGGTTCTTTATACGGTCTTTAACGGGGTTCACCGGTAAAATCCTGTGTTGATTAAGAGAAAAATTTGGTCATATCGTA
>JBJECJ010000059.1:0-10308 GCA_051870955.1 Paludibacteraceae bacterium
ACCCAAAGCACCAACACTTGGGCATTTGCCGCACAGCAGTACGAAATGTTAGGCACTGCCAATGTAGAAAACAGCGCCTTGGCAGACAAAATCGACCTCTTCGGCTGGAGCGCCAGCACAGCGACTGCCAAGTGGGGTGTCAGCACCTCCACAAGCAGCAGCAGCGATTATTCCGGCGACTTTGCCGATTGGGGACAAAATATCGGCAACGGCACCACGTGGCGTACGCTGACCGACGATGAGTGGACATACCTGCGCAGCGGTCGTACCAATGCTTCTAACTTGATGGGTGTAGCGCGTATCAATTTGGATGAGGCAGGCACAACCTATGCCAACGGACTTATTCTTTTGCCTGATAGTTGGACTTGCCCGGAGGGTATCTCTTTCAAGTCTGGTTTCTCGATCGAGAATAGCATAGAAGCCTACGCCGATTACCAGACCTTCACCCTTAAGCAGTGGCAAAAGTTGGAGGCAGCAGGTGCCGTCTTTTTGCCTGCTTCGGGTCTCCGCTACGGGTCGAGTATCGGCCGTGTGCGGCGCAGCGGCGACTACTGGTCTGCTACGCCCAACGACTCGGACTACGCCAGCTGCCTGGACTTCAACTCGGGTGAAGCCGACTGGGGCGTCATCAATCGCTTCTACGGGCAAGCCGTCCGTCTCGTTCAAGACCTCTAACTCATACCCATTCCCCACACAAGCGTAACCAAACAGGGCTACCCTCCCGCGAGGATAGCCCTGTTGATTTAATCTGTTGCAGAGGGGTCTTGCCTTACTCTACGCGGTGCACGCCGTCGCTAATCTCTGCGATGTAGAAGTCGGCTTTCAGCCCTGTGGCGGCGGTGTACTTGGCACCCACCTGCTCTATGAACGCGGGGATAGCCTCTTCGCGCACCAGCGATACGGTGCACCCGCCGAAGCCGCCGCCCGTCATACGGCTGCCCAGCACGCCTTCTGCCTCCCATGCGGCGCTCGCCAGCGCGTCCAACTGCGGACCCGTTACCTCGTAGTCGTCGCGCAGCGACACATGGCTCTGCGTCATCAGTTTGCCGAACTGTTCTATGTCGCCGTGCTGCAAGGCGGTAACCGCGTCTTTCGTGCGCTGCACCTCGCCTACCACGTGGCGGGCACGGCGGTGAGCAACGGGGTCGGTGATGGCGTTCTCCACCTGCTCAAACTCCGCCTGCGACAACTCCGCAAGATACTGGATAGGACGCACCGTGCTAATCTGCTCCACCGCCAAGTGGCATTGCTTCACGCGGTCGTTGTACGCACCCGAGTCGAGGTGGTGAGGAGAGTGGGTGTTGGCAATCACCACCTTGATACCCTCCAATTTAACGGGCACGAGCGAGAACTGCATGGTGTCGCAGTTGAGGAAAATCGCGTGGTCTTTCTTGCCCTGTGCGGACGCAAACTGGTCCATGATACCGCACATCACGCCGGCAAACTCATGCTCCGCGGCTTGTCCAATCTTTGCCAACTCGGTGCGGTCGTAGCCCGTGTGCAGCAGTTCGTTGAAAGCGCATGCGGTAACCACCTCCATAGCGGCGCTGCTGCTCAGTCCTGCGCCGGCGGGCACGTTGCCCCAGAAGAGCATGTCGTAGCCCTGCTGCGGCAGGATACCGCGGTGGATGAACTGTGCGATACAGCCGAGAGGGTAGTTTGCCCATGCCTTGCCGGGCAGCACGGTGGTGAGTTGGTTGAGCGGCAACTCGAACACATCGGAGATGTTGAGCGAGCGGAAGCGCATCAGTCCGTCGTTGTTAGGAGCCATCAGCAGGTAGGTGCCGAAACTCAGGGCGCAGGGGAAGACAAAACCGCCGTTGTAGTCGGTATGCTCACCTATCAGATTCACGCGCCCGGGGGCAAAAAAGATGTCGGTCGCACGTTGCTTGTACGCCGCCTCAAAGGCGGATTTCAGTTCTTGAAGTTCCATGGTGTTTTGCGATATATCGTTAATGTATTGTGTATTTGCTTGTTTGCAGCCCTTTGGCGGTAGCGGTCAGCGTGCAGTTGCCTTCCACTATCACCGTCAGTTCGCCCGCGAAAGCATGGTGCTTGGGCAGGTGGAACAGGTCGAGGTTGGCAGCGTCGCCGTTGGCAGCAGCCACAAACCGCCCTGCCCCCTTGGTGGAGAAGTTTATCAGGTGGTCTGCGTCGGGGCACAGATTGCCGTCTTTGTCCACCACCTGCACGCGCAGGAAGTGCAGACCGCTGTTGCCCTGCGAATAGGGCTCTTCCAATACCACGATACGGGCGGGCTTGCCTGCCGTGCGGCGGACAGCCTCGCCGTATTCGGTTACCACCTTTATCTCGCCTGCCTGCCACGGTATGTTGTCCCAAATCAGTCGGTAGCGGCGTTGCAGCGCCAGCGGGTCGCCTGCCTCGGCAGCGGCTTCCGCCTCCGCCTTGGTGAGTTTGCGCACCTTGCCCATGCTCTTGCCGTTGAGGAAGAGTTCACCCTCTTGAGCGTCGGTATATGCCATCACGGGCACCGTGTCGCCCGGCTGCCAGTTCCAGTGCGGCAACAGATGAACGGTGTGCGCCTGCTTGTTCCACTCCGCGCGGTACAGATAGTATCTGTCCTTGGGAATACCTGCGAGGTCCACGATACCGAAGTACGAGGCATGGCTGGGCCAAGCGTCGGTGTCCCACGGCGAAGGCTCGCCGAGGTAGTCGAAGCCCGTCCATACGAACTGACCGATGGTCCAAGGATAGTCGTCCATGTTGCGGAAGTCCTCGTCGGGCAGGTTGCTCCACGGGCAGTATTGCATATCGTAGCCCGAGCACTGGTTGGTCTTGCTGTTGCCGCCCGGGTGGTCCATATTGGTGATGGTCTCGGTGTTGTCGGGCACGGCGGGCAGGAAGTACACGCCGCGGGAAGAGACGGTGGACGCCGTCTCCGAGCCCAACACAAGGCGCTGCGGGGTCTTGTTGTATGCCTCCTCGTAGCGGTAAGCGCGGTAGTTGAGACCTACCACTTGCAGGATACTCGCAAAGCCGTTCTCCAGCACGCAACTCACTTGGTCCATACCTGCCGTGCAGGGACGCGTGCCGTCCTCGCGGATACAGATATCTTGCAACATCTTCGCCACTTGGTAGCCCTCGGGCGCACACTGCGTGGGCACCTCGTTGCCGACCGACCACATGACGATACTCGGGTTGTTGCGGAAGTGGTGGAGCATGTTCACCATGTCGCGCTCCGCCCAGTCGTTGAAGAAACGGTGGTAGCCGTTGTCGCACTTGCCCCAGTCCCACTCGTCAAACGGCTCGCACATCACCATAAAGCCCATCTCGTCGCACAGGTCTATCAACTCGGGCGCAGGCATGTTGTGTGAAGTGCGGATAGCGTCGCAACCCATGTCTTTTAATATAAGGAGTTGGCGGCGGATAGCGTCGGTGTTGACGGCTGCCCCCAAGGGACCTAAGTCGTGGTGCAGGCACACGCCTTGGAACTTGCGCACCTTGCCGTTGAGCAAGAAGCCCACGTTAGGCACTATCTGCACGCTGCGGATACCGAACACGGTCTCCACCTCTTCCTGCCACTCGCCATCGGCATAGAGGCTCGTGCGGGCGATATAGAGATTTGGCGCTTCGGGAGACCAGAGTAGGGGATGGCTCAGCGTGAAGTTCTGCTCCAGAGGCAGGTCATGCTTCACGTCGTACAGGCTGCAGAGCGAATCCACCACCTCGCCCGTGGCTTTGCTCACAATCTGCGTGCGGAGCCTTATCTGCTTGCCAAGCGCGTTGGTTACTCGGGTCTTGAGGTTGATACTCGCCATCTCGTCGGTTACGTAGGGCGTGGTGATATGCGTGCCCCAAACAGGCACATGCACGCTCGGCGAGCAGATGAGATGTACGTTGCGATACAAGCCCGCACCCGGGTACCAGCGGCTGGACTGCTCTCTGTTTTGCAGGCGCACGGCTATCTCGTTCTGTCCCTCGCGCAAGAAAGGCGTGATGTCCACATGGAAGGCATTGTAACCATAGGGCCAGTAGCCCGCTTTCTCGCCGTTGACATACACCTCCGCCTCGCTCATCGCACCGTCGAAGAGCAGTTCCACATGCGCCGCGTCGGCATTAGGCTGAATAGTGGTCTTGTACCAAGCCGACCCCATGTAGGGCAGTCCGCCCGAGCGCCCTGTCTTGAGCGAGGGGAAGGTCTCGCCGTTCTGCCAGACGGTTACGTTTTGCAGGTCGTTATTGCGGTCGAAAGGACCGTAAATCGCCCAGTCATGGGGGATGGTTACTTCCTGCCAAGCCTTGTCTTGCGCGGCAGGCAACTGATGGTCTTGCTGCTCAAAGGCAAACTGCCAAGACGTGAGCAACGTGCTGATTGCTAATAGGATAGTATGCATATCGGTTGTAGTTTGATTCAAAGACTACCTAAGATTTCTAGATTATCTAGAATTTCTAGGATTTCTAGATTTTCTAGGCTTCCTACAAAGTCCCCCTTTAAGGGGGATTTAGAGGGTCTTCCATAGCGCCTTAAGCGCCTTGTTGGGTTGTCCTTTGCCGGTAAATGCCCCCATCTGGTAAGCTCCCCAGCCGTCGGTGGCGTACTCTTTGGGCTTCCAGTTGTTGTATATCTGCGGCTCCCAGTAGAAGATACCTTTCATGTAGTCCCACTGGTCCACGCGCTCGCGGAAGTCCTCTATCACCTTCACCGCCTCTGACTCTTTGCTCGCCAGCGTGCCTATCTCGGTTACCATAATCGGGCACTTGAACTCGTTGTAGAGCAGTTGGATGTTCTGTGCGGCAAGGCGGTTGGTCTCCTGCCATGTCTTGCCTGTCCACTCGCTCATCATCGGATAGTGGCTGAGCCCAATCATGTCGAACTTGCCGCCGTTGTTCTTCAGGTTGCGGAAGAACCAGTTGTTGTTCTCGTAGGCGTTGTCGATATGCACAATCACGACGGCGTCGGGGAAGACGGCTTTGCAGGCGTTGTAGCCCGCGGTGGTGAGCGCGGCGTAGTTCTTCCATCCGTTCGGCAGGTCGCCGTTTTGGTCCCATAGTTTGCCCGTAGGCCAAAGCATGCCGTTGCGGGTCTCGTTGCCCACTTGTATCCACTCGGGCGTTATGCCTTCGGCTTTCAACGCTTCCAGCACCTCCGTCGTGTGGGTTGCCACGGCTTGCAGCAACTCATCAAGCGAGTAGTTCTTCCACGCCTCGGGGGTGGTCTGACGGCTCGGGTCGGCAAAGTAGTCGGAATAGTGGAAGTCTATCATCACGCGCAGTTTGAGGTCGGCGGCTCGCTTGGCTTTCACCAGCACGTCCTCTTGGTTGCACCAGCCCGTCTTGTGGTTCACCCACACGCGCAGCCGCACGCTGTTCATGCCGTGGTCGCGCATCAGGCGCATGCCCTCCTGCGGATTGCCCACAGAGTCGTAGAACAGCACGCCGTCAGCCTCCTCCTCGGTTATCCAAGAGCAGTCCGCACCATAGGCATACGACCCCACCGCCGCAGGCTGATAAGGGTCTTCCACTGTGGTAGTACAAGATACGAAAAACAGGAATGCAAAAGCAAAAAGAAAAGAATAGTGCTTCATGGTCATCGTTAATACGGTTAAAAACGGCTGCAAAGTTACTAAAAAGAAATGGAATATGCAAGAGTCAGGTGCTTTTTGGCGTGATTTTTTATGCCAAACCTGCATATTCCCCCGAATCCTCCTACTGTCCCACTACGGACGACACCGAGACCATCACGTAGGATATACGTAGGATATACGTAAGATATACGTAGGATATACGTAGGATTACCGAGACCATGAAGAGACCACGAAGAGACCATATGCCGACGACAGCCCGGCTCCTTACCGAAGATAAGGTAGCATGACTATCTGCAAAGATAAGCAAGATTAGGAGATTCGGCGGATGATACTCAGTCCGTCTCGAAGGGGGAGTATCACCTTATCCAGCCGCGGGTCGGCTGCCACTTGGTCGTTGAAGCGGCGCAGGGCAAGGGTCTGTTGGTCGCGGTCGTAGGCGGGGTCGATGACGTGCCCGTCCCACAGCGTGTTGTCCGCCAGTAGCCAACCGCCGACAGGCAAAACCGAAGTCCCGTCGGCTTTCTCCTCCATCAGCAAATCGAGGTAGGCGCAGTACTCCCGCTTGTCTGCATCCATAAATATAAGGTCGAACGCTTGCTGTTGCTCTGCCAAAAACGCCTTCGCGTCATCTATCACAAGATTTATCTTGCTGCTCAGAGGCGAGAGCGCGAGGTTGCGGCGAATGGTATCTTCCAGTTCATCGTTGTGCTCCACGGTCGTGAGCACACCCTCTTCCGGCAGACCCTCCGCGAGACAAAGGGCGGAGTAACCGGTAAACGTGCCCAGTTCCAAAACACGCCTCGGCTGAATCATGCGGCTAATCATCGCAAGCAGCCGACCTTGTATGTGCCCGGAGACCATACGGGGGTTCAGCACGTTGCAATAAGTGTCCCGAGTGATGAAGCGGAGCACGTCGCTCTCCGGAGTGGAGTGGGATTCTATGTAATCGAAAATATCCATATGTTTTTGATGACAATTTGATAACTTTTTATGGCACGATTAGCAAGTGTATGAAAAATTTTGCGCAAAAGTACAAAAAAACTTGCACATATCCAAAAAAAAGAGTATTTTTGCACCGAATTTCAAAAACAACCTTATTGCACTTATGGAAAAGATAGATGAGTTGGATGTAAAAATCCTTAGTATTATCACGAAAAACGCGCGTATTCCCTTCAAAGATGTGGCTGAGGCTTGCGGTGTAAGCCGCGCTGCTGTGCACCAGCGTGTCCAACGCATGTTTGATAACGGAGTGATTATCGGCTCGGGTTACCAGGTAAATCCGAAGATGTTGGGCTATCAACTGTGTGTCTATGTAGGAATAATCCTTGAAAAAGGCTCCTTATATAAGTCGGTAGCGGCGGAACTGGAGAAAATCCCCGAGATTGTAGAGACGCAGTTCACGCTGGGCGCATACTCTATGCTGATTAAGTTGTACGCTAAGGACGACCGCCATCTCATGGAGTTGCTCAACTCGAGGATACAGGAAATCCCCGGCGTGGCAAATACCGAGACGCTGACGGCGCTTGACCAACGCTTCTCGCGCACCCTGCCGATTGGCTGATAGGGAAAAGAATAAATAACTAAACAGAAAAATGGAGAAAGTAATATCCGGCATACGACCCACCGGCAACCTGCACTTGGGCAACTATTTCGGTGCGGTGAAGAGTTTTGTGAAGATGCAAGACGAGTACAACTGCTTGTTTTTCATCGCCGATTGGCATTCATTGACTACTCACCCGACCCCCGACAACATCCGCAAGTCGGTAAAGACCATCTTGGCGGAGTATCTGGCATGCGGCATCGACCCCGAGAAGGCACCCTTGTACGTGCAGAGCGATGTGAAGCAGGTGCTTGAGTTGTACCTGTATTTCAACATGAACGCCTATCTGGGTGAGTTGGAGCGTGTTACCTCCTTCAAGGAGAAGGTGCGCAAGCAGCCGGAGAACGTGAATGCGGGTCTGCTCACGTATCCGACCCTGATGGCGGCGGATATCTTGGTGCACAAGGCGGACAAAGTGCCCGTAGGCAAAGACCAAGAGCAGAACATGGAGATGGCGCGCCTCTTCGCACGTCGCTTCAACCGTATCTACAACGTGGAGTACTTCAAAGAGCCGGAGTCGTTCCATTTCTCGGACAAGGCAGTGAAGGTGCCCGGGTTGAACGGTACAGGCAAGATGGGCAAGTCGGAAGGCAATGCTATCTACCTCTGCGACGACGAGGCAACCATCAAGAAGAAGGTAATGCGCGCGGTAACGGACTCGGGACCCGTGATGATGAACCAAGAGAAACCGGAGGTGATACAGAACCTCTTTACGCTGATGGAACTGGTTTCCACCCCCGATACCTACGACTACTTCAACGATGCCTACAATAACATGACCATCCGCTACGGCGATATGAAGAAGCAGTTGGCGGCGGACATCAACGCCTTCTGTGCGCCTATCCGCGAGAAGATACAGGCATACAGCAGCGACGACGCTTTCCTTGAGAAGGTCATGCGCCAGGGTGCCCAAGCGGCAGAGGCTTCGGCGGAAAAGACCATCGAAGAGGTACGCGAGATTATCGGCTTTCGGAAATTGAACTATTAAGGTTCTGGGCGTGAGTGTCCACCGGGGACGCGGGCATCTCGCCCGCGGTGAGTTACGAAGATTATTACAGACCAAAGTGATGAAAAAGAGTTGGTACATATTGTTTGCGACTTGTTTGGTAATGCTGCCCTGCATGGGTGGCTATGCCGACGATGTGGTGGATGATGTGTACTATTGGGCGGATAAGAATGCTACGGAAACGCTCTACTATTGGAGCGAAACGGATGAGTATGCGGCAGAGCCTGCGGGCACGGACCTATACGAAGAAGCCGAACAGCCGCAGGTGGTTACTGTTACCTTTGTGGAAGATAGCGTAACGCAGCACTCGGAAGGCACGGTAGTGAAAGCAGTTATTAAACGAGACTGATATGCGGAAAGTACAACACATATTGCGTGGCGGATGGCTGACTGTCCTGCTGGCGGTAGTCGGTATGGCAGCAGCCCAAGAGCAGGCACGTCTCTCGGAAAGGGACTTGTCCGGCACGGCGCGCTATGTGGGCATGGGAGGCGCTATGACGGCTGTCGGAGGCGACCCCTCTGCCGTGAGAGATAATCCCGCGGGCTTGGGTATATACAGGCGTATGGAGTTGTCGCTTACTCTGGGCGGTAAGTGGGACCAAACAATGCAGGTCGGTAGCGGCTGGAACGGGCTTTACTCGAGGTTTGAGATGCCTCAGGTCTCATGGGTGTACTCCTTTGGCAATCCATATCGCACAAACGGAGTAGTGTTCAACAACCTTATGTTTTCCTATAACCGTGTGCGACAATACCAGCGGGAATACTATGCCAATGTGAACAACTGCGAGAACTCGTTGGCGGATGTGATAGCATCGAAGAGCGAAGGAAGAGAGGAAATCGAACTGCAGCGCGACGGGCGTTGGAACGATGTCAATGTAGGCTGGCTCAGCCTGTTGGGATACGACACCTATATGATTAACCCGCAGGGTAATGGGAAATGGGGAGCCAACCTGCAACCGGGAGAGAAAGTGAATAGCAGCATGCGGGTGCGTGAGTTGGGCTATATGGATGAGTACGCATTGGATTGGGGCATGAACATCTCCAACCGATGGTATGTGGGCGCCGGCATTCGTATGACTTCTTTCTATCTCTCGCAGACGGAGTACTACGATGAGAAAGCACAAAAATCAGGGGTTACCTTATCCAACGACAACACGCTGCTCATGAGCGGGCTGGGTGTGAATGGGGCGATAGGTATGATAGGGCACCCCGTGGAGTGGTTCCGCTTCGGCGTCTCTTTCATCACGCCCACGGCATCTACGCTGTCTGTGTCCAACTACGGCGAGATGCAAAGCAAGTTAGCCGACAGCACGCATTTGGCAACCACTCCGAGCAACACGGCTTCGTATGATGGACTTTCCCTGCCGCTGCGATTGAGCACAAGTGTGGCTTTCCAATGTAAACGCTATGGTTTGTTATCCTTGCAGTATGATTACGCACACCATAAATATCTGGATGATGTACATACGTTGAGAGTGGGCTTGGAGGTTGTGCCCGTGAAACGGCTGTTTATCAACGCGGGGTATGTGTATGAGAGTACGTTCCCCGACCCGAATCTTCGATATGGATATGAGAAAGCGGTGGACGCAGTGGAGACTAATACCCATGCGCTCTACACTCGCAATACGCAATACATATCCTGCGGCGTAGGCTATCGGGGACGCAACCTGATTGTGCAGGTGGCTTACCAATACCAATTGCAGGATATGGATTTCCAACTGCATGAACTCTGCCTAACGGACGGCATGCGAGGACGCACCCACCGCTTCGTAATCACCTTAGGCTGGCATAACAGATGATACCCATAGGTAAATCGTAATTCGTAAATCGTAAATACTGTTGGCGCTGCATAGCAAGAGACCGGAAAACTCAACAAAAATCTTAAACTGGAGTCCCTACCGACTGATGGCGTGCCGATACTCTACGCGGAGACCAATAGCGATATTGTAGCGATGAGGTGGTCGGATTACAAAGGAAAGGCACACTTCAAATCCTATTCATTAGGAGTTTTCTCGAGCATACGCTATGCAGCGCTTTTTTTGTAACTCAATACGCACTTTGCTCCCGCAGTGCACTCATAATTCATAATTCATAATTGCTTTCCCGTGCTGTTTAATTCCATTGAGTTTGCGATATTCCTGCCGATAGTGTTTCTG
>JBJECJ010000060.1:0-10231 GCA_051870955.1 Paludibacteraceae bacterium
ATACGATATGACCAAATTTTTCTCTTAATCAACACAGGATTTTACCGGTGAACCGCTGGTTGGAGCGGAATCTGAGTAATCGGAGTTATCGGAGTTATCGGAATAATCTGAGTAATCTGAGTAATCTGAGTAATTGGATGGTTGGGTGGTGGGGAGTTGGAGTTTGTTTTTAATCTTTTCTTTTTATGAAATCTTCTCGCAATCATATTGAATCGGCAATGGTGGGGCACAACATCGTTATCTTCCTGTTGGTGTGCCTGACCGCCTACGGGGTGTGGTCGCTGCCTCGGATGAACAAAGACGAGTTCCCCGCCTTCACGATACGTCAGGGCGTGGTGGGCGCCGTCTATCCGGGGGCGACGGCGCAAGAGATAGAAGAGGAAGTAACCACACCGCTGGAGCAGTTTCTCTTTACCTTTCCCGAGATAGACAAACAACAGACGTACTCGGTGAGCGAAGACGGCATGGCATACGTGTTCGTGGAGTTGCGCAAGGAAGTGGACGACCGCGACGCGGTGTGGACACGTGTGCGGGCGGGACTCGACCTCTTCAAGAAGACGAGCCTGCCGCAGGGGGTGCTGCAGATAGTGGTGATAGACGACTTCGGCAGCACGTCGTCGGTGTTGCTCGCCATCGAGAGCGCAGAGCGTACGCCGCACGAGTTGGAGGTGTATGCGAACCAACTGTGCGACCGCCTGCGTACCATCCCCACGATGGGCAAAGTGAAACTGCTGGGTCAGCAGCAGGAAGAGATAGCCATCGAGATAGACCCCGACCGACTGGCGACCTACAACATCAACCCGCACACCATCAACGCCATCCTCGCCACGCAGGGCTTCCGCACGTTCACCGGCAAAATGGGCAACCACGGCGGCGGGGCAATGCTCTATATCCACTCGCCGCTGCAGAACGAGTATGAGATTGGTAATCAAGTGGTTTTCGCCAATCCAGAGGACGGCAGTATCATCCATCTGCGCGACATCGCCACCATCACGCGGCGGTATCGACACAGGGAGTCGTTTGTGGATTACTATGGGGGGAGTGGTATGGTGCGGCTCCCGACAAGTCGGGATAACACTTCCGACCGCGCCTCCTTGATAGACCCCGCCCCCTACCCCCTCCCCGTCCCGACTTGTCGGGATAAACGAAGCGGGGCGGGGGAGTCCTATGGCAACCGCACCTCCTTGAGCGCCTCCACCGCGGGCGAGACGCCCGCGTCCCCAGTGGCATCTATGGTGCGGCCTGGAGACCGCACCTCCTTGAGTGCACCGGCGGGTTGCCTGATTGTGGATATGCAGATGGTGGAGGACAACAACATCGTGGAGTTCGGCGAGGAGGTGGACAAGGTGCTGGACGCGGCGCGGAGAGAGTTGCCCGCCGACATCCGCTTCCACCGTATCACCGACCAACCGAAAGTGGTGGACGACTCGGTGCAGTCGTTTCTGCGGGACATAGGCATGAGTATCGTGGTGGTGATACTGGTGATGCTGGTGCTGTTCCCCGTGAGGACGGCGCTGGTGGCAGGCAGCGGGATACCGATATGTATCTTCATCACGATAGGTATGATGTACCTGTTTGGTATTCAGTTGCATACCGTAACGCTGGCAGCGTTGATTCTGGTGCTGGGTATGCTGGTGGACAACTCGATAATCGTGATAGACGGCTACTCCAACTCGCTGTCGCAGCGGCACTCGCGCTGGTACTCGGCAACCGTCTCCACGCGCGAACTGTTCGTGCCGATGGTGGTCTCTACGTTCAGCACCGCCGCCATGCTTTTCCCGCTGACGAAGATACTGACGGGACCCATCGGGGAGTTTGTGCAACTCTTCCCGTGGACGATACTCATCGCGCTGACGGCGAGCATTGTGTATGCGGCATGGTTCACGCCTTACCTCTGCTGTGCGTTCATCCAGCCGCCGTCGCAGGTGAAGGCAAACTTCTTCAGCCGCGGGCAGGACAAGTTCTTCGCGTGGCTGCAAAGGGGTTACGAGAAGTTGCTCGGGGTATGTTTCCGCTTCTCGTGGCTGACGCTGGCACTGGCGGCGGTGTTGGTGGGAGTAGGCGTTTTCCTCTTCACGCAGACGAACGTGCAGATGATGCCGAAAGCCGACCGCGACTGCTTTGCGGTGGAGATACACCTGCCCGCGGGCAGCAGCGTGGATGAGACGGCGGCGGTGGCGGACGCGCTGGCAAGGCGGATGGAGAGCGACCCGCGCGTGGAGGGGATAACGGCGTTCGTGGGCATGTCGTCGCCGCGTTTCCATGCCACCTACGCGCCGCAGATAGGCAGACCGTCGTATGCGCAGTTCATCGTCAACACCGTCTCCAACGAGGCGACGGCGGAACTGTTAGAGGAGTATCAGAACGGCGGCGAGCACCTCTTCCCGGGCGCGTACATACGCTACAAACAGATGGATTATCAGGACGTGAAAGCGCCCGTGGAGGTCTATATCAGCGGCAACGACCTCGATGCGCTGGAGGCGTATGCGATGGAGTTTCGCGCGTATATGGCGACTATCCCCGAACTCATGTGGGTGCACTCCGACTACGACGAGACGGTGCGCTCCGTGCATATCGACCTCATCCCCGAGGAGGCGGAGCGGCTGGGAGTTACGCAGAGCATGCTCTCGCTCTACCTCAACGGCGCGATGGGCGGACAGACCGTCTCCACGCTCTACGAAGGCGATTATGCCATCCCCGTAACGCTCTACCGCGCGGGGTTGGACACGCTCAACTACTCCACCCTCGGCGACATGCTCGTGCCGACGGCGTACCCCGAGGTGTGGGTGCCGCTCAGGCAGGTGGCAACCATCAGCCCCGAGTGGCACCACTCGATGGTATGCCACCGCAACAACATCCGCACCATCACGCTCTCCGCCGACCTGCGGGGCAAGACCTCGCAGCCGCGTATGCAACGGCAGATAGACCAATGGCTCGCCGCCCACCCCGCGCCCGAAGGGGTGGAGGTGAGCATGGGCGGACTGACCAAGACCAACGCCGACCTGCTGCCGGAGATAGTGATGGCGATTGCAATGGCGCTGCTCGTGATGTTCATCGTGTTGCTCTACCACTTCCGCAAGATTGCCATCTCGCTGCTCACGCTGATGAGTTGTCTGCTGGTTATCTTCGGGGCGTTCCTCGGACTGTATATCTTCGGACTCGACTTCTCCATCACGGCGGTGCTGGGAGTGGTCTCGCTGGTGGGGATTGTGGTGCGGAATGCGATTATGATGTACGAGTACGCGGAGGAACTGCGCTTCGGGCATCGGCACCTCTCCAAGCGCGATGCCGCCTACGAAGCGGGGCTGCGACGCATGCGGCCTATCTTCCTCACCTCGGCGACCACCGCGCTGGGCGTGATTCCGATGATAACCGCCCACACCAGCCTCTGGATGCCGATGGGCGTAGTCATCTGCCTCGGCACAATCTTCTCCCTGCCGCTTATCATCACCGTGCTGCCCGTAGCGTACTGGAAACTCGCAGCGAAGTAATGGGAAATTCTGAATTATGAATTATGAATTATGAATTATGAGGGCGCATGCTCTGAGTATTCTGAGTATTCTGAATGCTCTGAATACTCTGAATACTCTGAGTACTCTGACCACTAACCACTGACCACTGACCACTTATGAAACATTATCCATATATTGCATTGCTTCTGTGTCTGCTGTGGTGTATGCCTATATCAGCAAACGACGGGGGTAAAAGTACCAACGACTATGAGAACTCAGAAACGAAGGTAATAAGTCCTTCATCCTGTGTCCTTAATCCTTCATCCTCGGATTCCCTTTCCCTCGACTCTGCCCTTGCCCTTGCGCGGGCGAACAACCGCAGGTTGCTCATGGCGCAGCAGGACATCCGCAAAGCCGAAGCCCTGCGCAAGGAGGCACGCACCAACTATTTCCCGCAAGTTAGCCTGCAAGCGGGCGGTTACCACGCCTATCATCCCATGCTGGAATATGCAGCGTCCGACATCCCCAACGCCGCCGCCCGCGACCTACTCCTGACGCTCTACAACGACTACGGTATCGCGCTCGGCTTGCCCGATAGGTTGGCACTCTTGCAACAGGGTGCGATGGCTACCGCCACCGCTGTGCAGCCGCTCTACATGGGCGGGAAGATTGTGGCAGGCAACAGGCTGGCGGAGGTGGGTGTGCAGGCGGCGCGTTACCAAGCCGACATCGTGGAGCGCGACCTGATGCAGCAGACGGAGGAGATGTATTGGCTGGTGGTCAATCTGGAGGAGAAACAGCAGACCATCGCCTCCGTCGCTGCTTTGCTCGACACGATACACTATCAGGTGGAGACGGCTATCCAAGCGGGGGCTGCCATGCGCAGCGACCTGCTCGCCGTGGAACTGCAACAGAACGAGATTGCCCTGCAACAACTGCGCCTGACCAACGGCATCGCCCTCGCCCGCCAAGCCCTCGCGCAAGCGATAGGGGTATCGGATGAAGGATTCAGGATAAAGGATGAAAGACAAAATAGTGCTGGGGACGCGGGCGTCTCGCCCGCGGTAGAAAAGCATTATACCGAGAACTCAAATCCAAAGGTAATAAGTCCTTCATCCTGTGTCCTTCATCCTTCATCCACAAACCGTCCCGAGTCCTCCCTGCTGGCATTGCAGGTGAAGGCGGCGACCTTGGAGAAGCGCATGACCCTCGCGGAAGCACTGCCGCAAGTGGCGCTGGGTGCCGGTGTGAGTTACCTCGGCTACACCACCACGCCCTACAAAAGCGGCGCACACGACCTCCCAAACGGCACAGCATGGAATGACAAAGCCAACGGCGGCGTGTTTCTCATGGTGAAAGTGCCGCTCACCGACTGGTGGAAGACCACGCATAAGTTGCAGCAACACGATGCCGCCATCCAACACGCCCGATTAGAAGAAACGGAACTCAACGAGCAGATGGCGCTGCAAGAGCAACAGGCGTACAACAGCATGCAGGAGGCGGGCGTGGAGGTTACGCGCTACGAGACCGCCGTACAATCCGCCGAGGAGAACCTGCGACTCACGCGGCTTAACTACGAGGCGGGGCTGGTCTCCATCGCCGACTTGCTGCAGAACCAATCGCTGCTCCTGCAAGCCCGCAACAACCTCACCGATGCCCGCATCCAACTCATCACCGCCACACACTACTACCAACGGTTGACGGGAGAGTAATGGTAATTAAGAATTATGAATTAAGAATTATGAGCGCGTTGTATGCCAACTATTTAGAGCATGGGCACTCTTAATTCTTAATTCATAATTCTTAATTAAATAGAGCATGGGCGCTCATAATTCATAATTCTTAATTCATAATTCCCCGTATTCGCTGCCGCCTCCGAGGGCGCGGTAGAGGGTTACCACGGCTTGGAGGGTCTGCATGCGGTTGGCTATCTGCGTAAACTGCGCCTGCAAGAGGCTGTTCTGCGCGGTGAGCACCTCCAAGTAGGTGGTGCTGCCGTACTGCATCTTGAGTTTGGTGGCTCTCGCGGCACGCTGCAATGCCTCCACCTGACTGTCGTAGAGCGACTGCTTTTCGGCGAGCGTCTGATAGTTATGCAGGGCGTTGTTCACCTCGTTGCCCGCCGTGAGCACCGTCTGCGAGAACGTGAGCAGTGCCTCGCGTTGTTGCGACTTCGCCATCTTCAGTTGCTGCACGTTGCGACCCGACTGGAAGAGCGGCACGAAGAGCGACGCTGCCAGCGAGGAGATAAATGTCATGGGGTCAATAAGCGTGGCATAACTATGGTTCGTCCATCCTAGGCTGCCGCTCAAAGTCAGCGAGGGGAAGAAACTGCTGCGGGCGTAGTTGACGGCATAGAACGCACGCGCCATATTCTGCTCCGCCGCCCGAACATCAGGACGACGCAGAAGCATATCCACAGGAATACCCGCCATCAGCACCTCAGGCAACTGTTGGTCGTCAAGAGAGCCTCTTTGGATAAAAGATGAAGGATAAAGGATGAAAGACTGATTAGAATTAGTCTCAGAGGTAGCCCCGCCCCCTGCCCCCTCCCCGTCCCGACAGGTCGGGATAAACGAAGCGGGGCGGGGGAGTTCGTTGTCAGCACTATCAAGTCTTTGTTCTTGGTTCCTTGCTCCTTGTTCCATGCCATCGCCATAAACCATCAGCCGCATGGCGTTCTCCGTCTCGTATATCTGCTGGCGGAGGTCAAGGACGGTAGTTTGGATGGCGTAGTAGGTGGCTTCCATCTGCGTTACCGCCGCCTCGTCCGCCATACCCGCCGCTTTCAGTTTGCGCATAGTGCTGACGGTCTCCGCCCACGTGCGCTCTGTCTCCTGCGCGGTAGCCAGTTGCGCATCGAGCATGAGCAGGGTATAGTAAGTATTCGCCACGCCGGCTATCAGTCCGCAGCGCGATGCCTGCTCGTAGTCTAACATCTGCGCCTTGGCGGCTTTCGCGCCACGCAGGCTGTTGAGCGTCCGACCGAAGATGTCAAACTCCCACGAGGCGGCGGCTATCAGGTCGTAGGTGCCGTTGCGGATACCGCCCTGCGGGGAGAAGCCCGCCGAGGGCGAGAGCGACACAGAGGGCACATAAGCCAACTGCGCACCGCGCAATGCTGCCTCCGCCTGCTGCACATGCTCGTGCGCCACACGCAGGTCGAGGTTATGCACCAACGCCGTGTCTATCAAAGCCCGCAAATAAGGGTCGGTGAAGAGGGAGTCCCACTCAAGGAGGTGCGGTCTCCAGGCCGCACCGTTAGTGCTATCCCCACTAAATATACCGCTATACAAATTCCCTGCCAACGTATCTAAGGGTGCGGCCTGGAGACCGCACCTCCTTGGGTCTATCGGCTTATATTTGCCGTATATACCGCAGGAGGATAAACCGGCTACCAGCAATAACAAGACCATTAGTCCTCCCCCTCTGTAGGGGGAGTTAGAGGGGGTCCGCCTGCGTCTCTCGTCCAGTCGCTGGAAGACCACGAAGAATGCCGGTACCAATAGCAACAAACCAAGTGTGCCGACGATACTACCGCCGACAACACCTGTACCCAAACTACGATTGCCATTGGCACCGACACCCGTGGCTGCCACCATCGGCAACATACCGAAGATAAGCGTCAGCACCGTCATCAAGATAGGACGCAGACGAGCACCCGCCGCCTCCGTTGCCGCGTCTTCGATGGTCTTGCCTTCGCGGCGACGTTGCGCCGCATACTCCGTGATGAGGATGGCGGTCTTCGACAGCAAGCCTATCAGCATGATGACACCCGTCTGCAAATAGATATTGTTCTCCAAGCCCGCTATCTTCGTGAACAAGAACGAGCCCATCAAGCCCACAGGCACCGCCACAATCACCGCCAGCGGCAGGCGGAAAGACTCGTATAGCGCAGACAATATCAAGTAAATCAGCACAATACAAATCAAGAAAATCATCATCGTCCCCGTGTTGCTCGTTTGACTCTCCTCGCGGGTGATACCTCCGAAGTCCACGCCATACTGGCTCGGGAGCGTCGCCGCCGCCACCTCGCGCACCGCCTTGATAGCATCGCCCGACGAGTAGCCGTCCGCCGGCATCGCGCTCACCGCGATGGAGTTGTAGAGGTTGAAGCGCGTCAGTTTGTCCGTACCATATACCTTCGTCAGCGTTACGAACCGGCTCAGCGGCGCCATCTCGCCGTTGTGCAGGCGCACAAAAGTGTTATCCAGCGAACGCTCATCCGTTCGAGAAGAAGGCTCGCCCATAATCTGCACCTTATACACCTTCCCGAAGCGGTTGAAGTCGCTCACGTACTGCCCGCCGTAGTAGCCCGCAAGGCAGTTGAGCACCTCATTAGGCGTGATACCCGACCGATGGCAGCGAGCCGCGTCCACGCTCACTTCCCACTGCGGCGAGTTCAGACGAAACGAGGTGAATGCCATAGCAATCTCCTTGCGTTGGTTGAGGGCGATGAGGAACTGCTGCGCGTAGTCGTAGAACTGCTGCATGTCGCCGCCCAACTTGTCTTGCAGGTTGATATCGAGCGCGTTACCCGTGCCGTAACCGGAAATCTGCGCGGGCGCCATCGCGAACACCTTCGCGTCTTTGACGTCCGCCGTGCGGGCATACACCTGCTCTATCACCGCACCCACGGCGTGTGCCTTGCCCCGTCGGTCGTCCCACGGCTTGAGTTTCAGAATCATGTTCGCTGCCGCCGACGACTGCCCGGAGATAAGTCCGTAGCCCGCTACGGCGTTCACCTCCTGCACCTCGGGTATCGCCCGCAACCTCGTCTCCACGAGGCGCAGGATAGAGTCGGTGGTAGCCAGCGAACTGCCCGGGGGCGTGTCGATGTTTATCATCACCGTGCCGAGGTCTTCCTGCGGCACGAGTGCGGTCTTGGTATAGCGCATGATGACCACCATGAGCACGATACCCGCCACCGCCGTACCGAAGCACAGCCACGGACGGCGGATGAACCACGCCGCCAGTCGCTGATAGTGGCGCGTGAGCCATGCGAAGCCGTTGTTCCACGCACGGCTGAACTTATACTGCCAACGCTTTTCCCAACGCAGCGCGTTCACCACCTCGGGGGTCAGCGCGCGCTGCTCTTTCGGTCGCAACCATAGCGCGCACAGCGCAGGGCAGAGCGTCAGCGCGTTCACCGTGGAGATACCCACCGCCACCGCCATCGTCAGACCAAACTGACGATAGAACACGCCGCTCGTGCCGCTCATAAAACTAATCGGGATGAACACCGCCATGAACACCAGCGAGGACGTGATGATGGCTATCGCCACGTCCTTCGTGCCGTACACCGCCGCCTGAAACGGGTTCTTATACCCCGCATCGAAACGGCTGTGCACCGCCTCCACTATCACGATAGAGTTGTCCACCACCGTACCAATTACCAGCACCAGCGCGAACAGCGTAATCAGGTTGATGGAGAAATCCGCCACCACCATGAAGGCAAACGTACCCACCAGCGACACCACGATACTGATGAACGGTATCAGCGTCGAGCGCCAGTCTTGCAGGAAGAGCAGCACAATCAGTATCACCAGCAGCACCGCCTCCAAGAGCGTTACCACCACGTTCTTGATAGACGCAAAGAGGAAGTCGTTGGTGCTCATCATCTGCGTAACCTTCACCCCGCGCGGCGCGTTGGCTTGCACGTCCGCCAAGAGCGCGTCTATCTGCCTATTCACCTCCGTAGCGTTCGAGCCTGCCGTCTGGAAGACCATACACTGCACCCCCTCATGCCCGTTCAGGCGCCCGTGGTAGCCGTAACTCTCGATGCCCAACTCTATCTCCGCCACGTCCTTGAGGCGCAGTATCTCGCCGTCGGCGGTGGAGCGGATGACTATCTCGCCGAACTCCTCAGGCGTCTCCAAGCGCCCCGAATAGCGCATGGTATATTGGAATGCCTCGTCGGAGTTCTCGCCGATGGCACCCGTCGCCGACTCGATGTTCTGCTCCGCGAGTGCCGCCGTTACGTCGCTCGGCACCAAGCCGTACTGCGCCATCTTGTCGGGCTGCATCCACACGCGCATGGAGTACGTGCCACCCAGCACCACCAACTGTCCCACGCCCGGAATACGAAGCAACTCGGGCTTGATATTGATGTGGATATAGTTGGCAAGGAACTGCTCGTCGAAGGTGTCATCCGGCGATGAGACGGTGAAGATTTGCAGCATACTCGTCTGCCGCTTGATGGCCTGCACGCCGACCACTTTCACCTCGGTGGGCAACTGCGCCGTAGCGGTAGAAATCTTGTTCTGCACGTTCACCGCCGCCATGTCGGGGTCGGTACCTTGTTTGAAATAGACGTATATCTCCGCCGCGCCGGTGTTCGTGGCGGTGGAGGTCATATAGGTCATGTTCTCCACGCCGTTGATAGCCTCCTCCAGCGGCGCAATCACCGATTTCTGCACGCTCTCCGCCGACGCGCCGTAGTACTGCGTCATCACCATCACCGTCGGCGGCGCGATGTCGGGATACTGCTCAATAGGCAGGGTTGCCAATCCGATAATGCCCAGCAACGCTATCACCACCGAGATAACGGTAGATAGCACCGGACGCTCTACAAATGTTTTTATTCCCATAACTGTATGTACGATTTACGAATTTCGGTTTACGAATTTATGAATTACAAATTTACGATTTACAAATTTACGAATTACAACTGATTTTCTATCAACCTTACCCCCATCTTGACCGACTCTGTTTCGAGCCTTCCAGGGCTCACCAGTAAAAGCCTGTGTTGATTAAGAGAAAATCATGTTTATTCTGAA
>JBJECJ010000061.1:0-2070 GCA_051870955.1 Paludibacteraceae bacterium
ACGTTGCCTATCTGCTTCATGCGTTTCTTGCCTTTCTTCTGCTTCTCCAGCAGTTTGCGCTTGCGGCTCACGTCGCCGCCGTAGCACTTCGCAAGCACATCCTTGCGCACCTGCTTTACCGTTTCGCGAGCAATGATTTTCGCACCTATCGCCGCCTGAATGGCGATGTCGAACTGCTGGCGGGGGAGCAACTCTTTCAGTTTCTCGCACATCCGCCGCCCGAAGTCCACGGCGTTGTCGCGGTGGGTCAGCGTAGAGAGCGCGTCCACCTGCTCGCCGTTGAGCAGGATATCGAGTTTCACGAGGTTCGACGGGCGGAAGCCGTTGGCATGCCAGTCGAAGGACGCATAGCCTTTGGAGATGGATTTCAGTTTGTCGTAGAAGTCAATCACTATCTCGCCCAGCGGCATGTCGAACAGCAGTTCCATACGGTCGCCGGAGATATACTCCTGCTTCACCAGTTCGCCGCGCTTGCCGAGGCAGAGCGTCATGATAGGTCCGATGAAGTTCGCCGTGGTGATGACCGAGGCGCGGATATACGGCTCCTCTATGCGGTCTATCTCCGTCAGGTCGGGCATGCCCGCGGGGTTGTGCACCTCCTTCATGCCGCCGTCTTTGGTATAGACGTTGTAACTCACGTTGGGCACGGTGGTGATGACATCCATGTTAAACTCTCGGTCGAGCCGCTCCTGCACTATCTCCATGTGTAGTAGTCCGAGGAAGCCGCAGCGGAAGCCGAAGCCGAGGGCAATAGACGACTCAGGTGTGAACGTCAGCGAGGCGTCGTTGAGTTGCAGTTTCTCCAACGATGAGCGCAGGTCTTCGTAGTCCTCCGCCTCGATGGGATAGACGCCCGCAAAGACCATCGACTTCACCTCCTCGAAGCCCGCAATGGCTCGTTCGCATGGGCGCGCCACATGGGTGATGGTGTCGCCCACGCGCACCTCCGACGAGGTCTTGATACCCGAGATGATATACCCCACGTTCCCTGCCGCTATCTCTTGCTGCGGCTGCATGTCGAGTTTCAGCACGCCTATCTCGTCGGCATCGTACTCCTTGCCGGTGTTCACGAAGCGCACCCTGTCGCCGGAGCGCAGCGTGCCGTTCACCACCTTGAAGTAAGCGATGATACCGCGAAAACTGTTGAATATCGAGTCGAAGACGAGGCATTGCAACGGCGCGTCGGGGTCGCCCTCAGGCGCAGGAATACGCTCCACGATGGCATCCAGTATGGCAGGGACGCCCTCCCCCGTCTTCGCCGAGCAGCGCAGTATCTCCTCGCGTTTGCAGCCCAGCAGGTCGATTATCTCGTCCTCCACGCGCTCGGGCATGGCGGAGTCCATGTCGCACTTGTTCATCACGGGGATAATCTCCAAGTCGTGCTCCAGCGCCATATAGAGGTTGCTGATGGTCTGCGCCTGTACGCCCTGCGAGGCGTCCACCACGAGCAACGCGCCCTCGCAGGCGGCGATAGAGCGGCTCACCTCGTAGGAGAAGTCCACGTGCCCCGGGGTGTCAATCAGGTTCAGCGTATAGTCCTTGTAGCGCATCTGGATGGCGTGGCTCTTGATGGTGATGCCGCGCTCCTTCTCCAGGTCCATATCGTCCAGCACTTGGTTCTCCATGTCTTTCTTATCCACCGTGCCGGTCATCTCCAGCATGCGGTCTGCCAACGTGCTCTTACCGTGGTCAATATGGGCGATAATACAAAAGTTGCGTATATTCTTCATAATCTATCCTTTATCCTCATAGACGAAGGTAATAAGTCTTTAATCCTTTGTCCTTCATCCTTTATCCTGAAAAATCGCCGCAAAGTTACAAAAAAAAATCCATTTTTGCAAATCTTTTACGATTTTTCAACAAATTCCCCAAAATGTTTGCATTCTTTGTTTTCCATTTCCAAACCTCTTCGTTTTTCCACCGAAATCGTCCCCTGTCAATCTTAGGTGATTCTTAGGTGATTCTTGGGTGATTCTTGGGTGATTCTTGGGTGATTGTTGGGTGATTACCGAGAGGATTGTTTTGTACTGAAAAAGGTTTACAGATTTTCGGATATGGTTTCTTAATAAT
>JBJECJ010000062.1:0-10040 GCA_051870955.1 Paludibacteraceae bacterium
ACTTCTTCCTCTTTAGAATGAACATGATTTTCTCTTAATCAACACAGGCTTTTACCGGTGAGCCCTTGTTGCCTCGGCGGCACATCATACCCATACACTATACACATACAAAAAGCGCAGACCTCGAGTTGCTTATTCACAACCTGAGGCCTTCGCATACCTATCAAATCAAATAAACAACCAGAAGCCTACGCGGATATGGTAACATAACGCACCTATACAAACAAGTGCGATATGGTAGAACCATACCGGTAAGCATCTATTGTTTTCTTCGGTTCTGATTTGATAGATTGAAAAAGTTGCGAAGTTTTTCTGTTAATCAAACGCAAAGCACAATAAACGCTTTTTATCAATACGTACCCTGCCAGTCCTTCGTAACCTTCGGACAAACAGGAAAGAACATGCGAAACGGAACAATCCGTTTCGCAGGCAAAGGTACTGCTTTTTTCTGAATTGTGCAAGAGTAGAGAGGCAGAAATTTACTTTTTGTGTTGCTAACGGGCTGACAAGTCCATGGTGTGTCGTCACATGAAGGCTCTTGTATTGGGTCAGACCAGGTTTTTATTGGTTAGTCCAGGCAGGATAAAGGGAACAAAAACGCAGAAAAGTGTTGCGAGTGTCGGAAAAAATGATTATCTTTGCAGGCGATTTGAACATGTACTCTGAACTTTTGAACATTAATTATCGTGTAATTTATCATTAATTTTGGCAATGATATGCAAAGATGAAAGCGGTTATTGATAAATATATTCCTTTCTTGGCGGAGGCGCTGCGGGGGCTGGGCGTGGAGGTAGTGGAACTGGCGCCGGAGGAAATCACCTGCGAGGCGGTTGCCGACGCGGAGGCGCTGTTTGTGCGGACACGCACGCGGGTGGATAGAGCATTGCTGCAAGGCTCGCGCGTGCAGTTCGTGGCTACGGCTACGATAGGTACTGACCACCTCGACATCCCCTACCTGGAGCAAGAGGGGATTGCTTGGGCATCTGCGCCCGGGTGCAACGCGCAGGCGGTGTGCGACTATGTGGAGGAGTGTCTGACGACTGAACGACCGCGCTTCGCGCTGAACGACCGATTGACTACTGAAAGAGCACTGTACTATCCAGACAGTTCGTACCGCAGGCGAGACGCCTGCGTCCCCAGTACCGCTGCGCTGAACGACCGATTGACGCTTGGGATAGTGGGGTGCGGACATGTGGGGAGCAAGGTGAGGGCGATGGCGGAGCGCAGGGGTATGCGGGTGCTGGTGAGCGACCCGCCTAAGGGCTTGCACACGCCGCTCGAGCAGATAGCCGCAGAGGCGGATGTCATCACCTTCCACACGCCTCTCACGCGCACGGGCGCGTACCCTACTTATCATCTCTGCAACGCGGAGTTCTTGGGGCACTGCCGACCGGGGACGCTGATTATCAACGCCGCGCGCGGAGGGGTGGTGGACGAAGAGGCGTTGCTGCAATCGGGTTTGCCCTGCGCCATCGACACGTGGGAGGGAGAGCCCGACATCAACCGCGACCTGCTGCAGCATGCGTGGTTGGCGTCTTACCACATAGCGGGTTATTCGTTAGAAGGGAAAATAAACGCGTCTCAGCAGGTTTTGGACGCTTTCTGCCGCTTTTTTCAGCGAAAGGCTTGCATAATTGACAAAAAAGCAGTAACTTTGCACGCTCGTTTTGGCGATAGTGCACCCGGGTGGTTGCAGCGTATCACTGAGCAACTGAAAGCCCGACCCGAGGCGTTTGAACAACTCAGGAAGGCGTATGCGCTGCGATAAATCGGAATAATCGGAATAATCAGAATAATCGAAATAATCGGAATAGTCAGAATAAGCAGAATAATCGGAATAATCGGAGTAAGCAGAAAACTTCGATAATTCGGAAAACTATAAAAGAGATATGGCAAACTTTCAGAAACTGACCCCGCGTAGTGAAGACTACTCGAAGTGGTACAATGAATTGGTAGTAAAAGCAGACCTTGCAGAGCAGTCCGCGGTGCGCGGTTGCATGGTCATCAAACCCTATGGTTATGCGATATGGGAGGCTATCCAAGCCAACCTCGACAAGCGTTTCAAAGAGAAAGGTGTGAAGAACGCCTATTTCCCGCTGCTTATCCCGAAGTCGTTCCTCAGCCGTGAGGCAGAGCACGTGGAGGGCTTCGCCAAGGAGTGCGCCGTGGTTACGCACCACCGCCTCAAGAACGACCCCGACGGCAAGGGCGTTATCGTGGACCCCGATGCTCGGCTGGAGGAGGAGTTGATTATCCGTCCGACCTCGGAGACCATCATCTGGTCCACCTATAAGAACTGGATTTCCAGTTATCGCGACCTGCCTATCTTGTGCAACCAGTGGTGCAACGTGATGCGCTGGGAGATGCGCACGCGCCTCTTCCTGCGTACCGCGGAGTTCCTTTGGCAGGAAGGGCATACCGCCCACGCGACCAAAGAGGAGGCGGAGGACTTCGCACGGCAGATGCTGGACGTGTACGCCGACTTCGCCGAGGACATCATGGCTATTCCCGTGGTGAAAGGCGTGAAGTCGCCCAACGAGCGTTTCGCGGGTGCGCTGAACACCTACTGCATAGAGGCGATGATGCAAGACGGCAAGGCGCTGCAAGCCGGTACGAGCCATTTCCTCGGGCAGAACTTCGCCAAGTCGTTTGACGTGCAGTTCCTCTCGAAAGAAAACAAGTACGAGTACGTATGGGCTACGTCGTGGGGCGTGTCCACGCGACTGATGGGTGCGCTCATCATGACCCACTCGGACGACAACGGACTGGTGCTGCCGCCGCATTTGGCGCCGATACAGGTGGTGATAGTGCCTATCTTCAAGAAGCAAGACCAGTTGGATGAACTGCTCGCCAAACTGAACCCGCTGGCAGACCAACTGCAAGCGCTGGGCATCCGCGTGAAACTCGACACGAGCGAGAAATACACGCCCGGGTATAAGTTCGCCGACTATGAGTTGAAGGGTGTGCCCGTGCGCCTCGCGATGGGCGGACGCGACCTCGAGAACAACACCATCGAGATAGCCCGCCGCGACACGATGGAGAAAGAGACCGTCTCGCTGGACGGCATCGTGGAGCGTATTCAGGCACTGCTGGAGGAGATACAGAAGAACATCTACAAGAAAGCGCTGGATTTCCGCATCGCCAACACCCGCGAGGTGAACAGTTACGAGGAGTTCAAAGAGGAAATCAAGAAAGGCGGTTTCCTGCTCTGCCATTGGGACGGCACGCCGGAGACCGAGGAGAAGATAAAAGCCGATACGAAGGCGACTATCCGCTGCATCCCACTGCAAGACCTGCCCGGGCACCACTCCGAGCCCGGCACCTGCATGGTTACCGGCAAGCCGTCGGCAGGCAGGGTGGTCTTCGCGCTGGCGTATTAAGTTTTTTGTTTTTTCTAGAAATCCTATTTTTTCTAGAAATTCTAGGGGTTCTAGAAATTTTAGGGTTTTTCTTCCTAATCCTACGATGAAAAGAGCAAAGGTACATATCAGCCTGCTGTCGCTATGGCTTTTGGTGTGCCTTTGTTCTTTTTCTGTGCCGCTGTCGGGGCAGGAGCGGGCGATGGCGAGAGTGGAGGATGGCGATACCGTCTATGTGGTGGCGCTGCATGACCTCTATGTGTATGCGCCGCTGAAGTTCAAGAACAAACGGCAGGAGCGTTTCTACTGGCGCACCGTGCGCGACGTGAAGAAGACGCTACCCTATGCCCGCATGATTCGCGCCGACATGGAGTTCGCCGATGAGGAGTTGGCGAAGATACAAGACCCCAAAGAGCGCAAACGATGGTGGAAGAAATACGAGAAGTACCTCTTTAATAAGTATGAGGACGATTTCCGCCACATGTACGCCTCGCAGGGGCAGATGCTGATGCTCCTGATGTCGCGGGAGACCGACCACACCAGTTACGACCTTATCAAGCAGTATCGCGGCAAGGCGAGCGCCAACTGGTGGCAGTTTATCGCCAAACTATTCAAAAACGACCTGAAAGAGGAGTATGACGGCAACGACAAAGACGCCATCATCGAGCGCGTGATACACCTCGTGGAAGCAGGGCAGTTGTGATGAAGGCATGTCTTTCATACTCGATAAATATGCAAAAAACAGGTCAAAAATGCAGAAAAAAGCACTTTTTTTCGCTAAAAATTTGGATATTCGCAAAAAAGTATGTAACTTTGCAGGCAGTTGTTATTTGGTAACCACACAACAAAACAACTATATTATTAACTAATTTACTATTTTTATGAAAAAGATTTATTCTTTTATGCTCGCGTTGTTCGCAACGCTCTGCGTAGGGGTGGCGTATGCTGAAGACCCCGTCACAATCACCATTAACGTGGATAATCCCAATGCCATTGAGGTAACTATGACAGAGGGATGGGACGAGATTGTTCTTTCCCTCAAAGCAGGAGACAATGAGGTTAAGATTCCGTACAACGCAGAATACGGGGAGTATGAAATCTTAAAAGCAAAAGCCAAAAGTGGTTACCTCGTTAATAGTCTCACTGTTAGTCCTGCGGACGCTCCTGAATGGAATGATTACTCCGAATGGGGTTGGGGCTATGAATTCCATCCTACCGCCGAGTGCGATGGCGCGGTGTATTCGTTCCATACCTCGAACTTGAATGATTATCGTAAGGACAGTGTGATTTTTATCATTGACAATCCGAGCAATGTGCAAGTGATGTATTATGGTTCCGGCTCCATTAACATCAAGGAAGATACCAGTGTAGTATATTACTGCGGCGATGAGACTGTTGAAGCATTGCAAGATTTGCCTTTGACCGTTCAACCTACTTATGGCAAAATGATTTACAAGGTATTCCATAACGATACCGAACTCAAGAAAATAGAGAGTTGGGATGGTGCGTACTACGCTGTAGAGACTCCTGAAAGCGGAGATACCGTAAGAGTACTGACCAAGGCTCCCGAAGGCACTGTGGCTCCCGCTATCTTGGAATTGGACTCCGTAGCGTTGGAGGCATTGGATAGCGTAATGGTAAACGGCGCAAAAGTAGATTTGAAAGACACCCTTATCGTTCCATGGGGCGAGAAGATTGAGTTGGCATTCAACATTGAAGACTACAAGGTTACCGTTAACAATACTCCTCTGAGCAATTACAGCAATCCTTATACCGCAGTAGTAACGGATACCACGGAGATTGTGGCAACCGCTGAGGCGTATGAGAAGTACAATGTTACGCTTATCTTGCACGACTATACCTGCTTCGAGCAACTCTATGTGGATGACTATATCTTCCCCAAGCAGGATACTATCATCTTAACAATGAGTTCTAAGAGCACACGCGTTACGCTGTATGCTGCGACCGATTGTATCATTGACTCCATTAAATGGCAAGATGTGGTACAAAAGAATATTTCTATTGAGTGTGCAGAGGAAGGCGTTCTTGAAGCATGGGCACATAAGATTGTCCGTAATCAGAAGTTCATGCTCTATGTTCAAAGAGATAGTATGAATTATTCCAGTGTTTCTACCAAACAACGCCATTATTTCTGCGACTACTATAATCCTCTTCAAGCAGACTACACCGAGTGCTTGTTCTCGGAGGCAGATGATAATCCTATCAATGTATCCATCTCTACCCTCTCTTACGACAAGGCTGTATGCTACTTGAATGATTCTATCTTGACTCCGGGTATGTGGGGTAGCGTTGAGGTAAATCTCGCAGATGGCGATGTACTCAAAGCATTTGCTGACACGGCTGAGGTTTATACCGTAGAGTTTGTATTGAATGGTGAGGCTACTACTTCAAATGTTACCAAAGACCGTATCGTAGCCGTAGAAGCATCGAAGTTCACAGTACTTCAAGGCACCGAGGTCTCGTTTAAGACAGCAGAGACCACTATCCTTGTTAATGGCGAGGCAGTAGAGGCAGTAGACAGCGTGGTTACCGTGACAATCAATGCAAATACCACGATTGAAGTAGGTGTTAAACCCTCTATCGCAAATACCGCTGAGAATCCTTACACCGTAACGGAGGCTATTGAATTGACCAAGGCAGGTGTAGCATTGAAAGATAGCGTATATGTAATCGGTATCGTAGATTCCTTGCAGTACGTGGCTAAATACAAAGATGTCAACGTATGGGTACACGATAGTCTGAACCGCATGGAGTTCTTCGCAATGTATGGTTTCAACCGTGACTCCATCAACTCGGAGGAAGATTTAGCAGCATTGGTAGCCGTAGGCGATACCTTGATTGCCAAAGGAACACTTACCTATTATGCGAAGGGTGATATCTACGAACTGAACATGGGTTGCTATGCCATTGAGGTACGCAAGGCTGCTGTTGAACCCGAGTTGGTTGTTGACCACGCACAGTTGGTTGGTTCTTGGGTTGACCCATGGGATGGTCCTAACTTTGTAGTAAGTGCAGATTCTACTTGCGCTATAGCAACGAAAGAATTGGCAGAGGGCAAGTACTGGTTCGGTCTCAAGTTGCTGACCGCAGATAATCAAGAGGTTGCATGGATGACTAACCAAGGTGCAACCATCACCCGCGATGCTGTTTCCTCCGTATTTGCTCCGCAAAATGGCGATGCTGCCGTACTTGAAGCAGATGTGGCTGGTGAGTATGTATTCACCCTGACCGGTGCAGAAGAGTTCACCTTGACCATTACCTTCCCCGCTAAACCTGAGGGCATCTTCAACGCTACCGTTGAGGGTCAGGCAGAGAAGTTCGTTCGTGATGGGCAACTCATCATCCGCATGAACGGCGTAGAGTACAACGTGCTGGGCGCAAAGATTCAATAAGATTCACCCTGCGCAACATAGCGCATAAACAAAAGGGGCTGCTTAACAACGTTAGGCAGCCTCTTTTGTATCAAGGTGCGGGGAAGGGAAATCTTAACAATCGTACCTTTCTTGTGCCGGATTGCCTCGCTAACGACCCGCGACAGACTCGCGGTCGCCCCGCGAGAGACACACGAAAAGATATGGGTAGGACAGCGCGGGAGAAATCTTAATAATCGGACTGTTTTTTTTGAGGAGCCACACAAAGATGACCACGATCTCTTTTATTTCAACAAAAATTTCCAAAAATCATTCAAATATTTTTTCTTCTCTTTAACATATAATTTCCATATAATTAATCATTAATTCATTACCAAAAACTAAATCCCGACACGTCGGGACAAGTTTAGTCTTTGACTGCTGAAATAGTTTGCTTATATCGAACTCACTTTAACTACATTGAATGCAAGACAAATCATGGTAGAGGTTGGAATGTACAAACACCTTATATTCAATGCGGGAAGTTTTCCAGCGCACGGAGGATGGTTGCGTACTCGAAACCGCGTTGGAGGAGGAAGCGGATTTGGGCTTCGCGGGGGGCGTTTTTCTTTGTTGCAAGGACGGTGAGCAAGATGCGATTATACTCGGTCTCATCGATGTTTTGGAGGGCAGACTGTATCTCATTGGCGGGCAGTTGGCGGGCTTGGAGCATAGCGCGGATTTTCACCTTGCCCCAATGCTGATAGAGCAGTTTGTCGTGGGTGTAGGCACGGCAATAGCGGGCATCGTCCAAGTAGCCTTGCTCATAGAGGTGGTCGATGACAGTATCCGCCTGCGCGGGAGTGCCGCCCCAAGCGAGGATTTTCGTGCGCACCTCGGAGGCACAATGCTCGGCGCGGGCGCAGTAGGTCTCAGCGCGGGAGGTCAGTTCTTGCAGCGAGTATTCGCGGTTTGCCATAAGAGTCGTTTTTGAGGATAATATCATGGTAACCAAGCGACTGCAACATATCGGCAGTCTGCGTGGCATAGGCTTCGTTCAGTTCGAAATAGAGATGGGGTGCCAGCCGCAGTTCGGCGATACGGCGGTAGAAAAGGAGCGGGTCGCTGTCGGGGACGAAGAGCGCGGAATGCGGCTCGTAGTCGAGCACGGAGGCATCCATCTGCTGTTTCTCCTGCTCGGTGATATAGGGGGGATTGGAGACCACGACCTGAAAAGTTATCGGCTTCCCGTGCTTGTCGGTGAGGGAAGGCGTTTGTCGGAGGATGTCGCATTGGGCAAAAGCGACGGGGGTGTGGTTGCGCTCGGCGTTGCCGCGGGCGATGGCGAGGGCTTCCTCGGAGATGTCGAGCCCATAGACGTTCCAGTCAGGGTGTTGCTGCTTGAGGGCAATGGCTATGCAGCCGGAGCCTGTGCCGATGTCCAAGAGGTTGAGAGTTGAATGTTGAGCGTTGAGTGTTGAGAGTTGAGTGTTGAGAGTTGAGCGTTGAGTGTTGAGTGTTGAGTGTTGAGTGTTGAGAGTTGCTTGGTCTTGGGTGATGAAGTCCACCAATTCCGCTGTTTCGGGACGGGGGATGAGGGTGGCGGGAGAGAGTTGCAAGTCGAGCCCCATCCACAAAGTATGCCCGAAAATATACTGGATGGGCTCTTTTTTTTGCAATCTCTGCAAAATAATTTCTATATTTGGAATAATTTTTGTATCTTTGCAGCCCGAAAGGATTTGTGTGCGCGAGAGTCCCGTCGTTTCCTCTGCGACCCACCACGCCAATGCCCGACACTCATCGGGGGGGTAGGTATTTTGCAAGGCAGATTCAATATGGCGGACGAAAGATAGCATATTGTTTCAAGTTTCAAATCGGGTGCAAAGATACAAAAAAATTATGGATTACGCAAAATATATCCGCCGATGTCTGCAAATAGCCCGCAACGGGGCGTGTTATGTGGCACCCAACCCGATGGTAGGGGCAGTCCTGGTGCGTAATGCCGATGAGAAAGTGCTGAGCGAGGGTTGGCACCAGCAATACGGCGGTCCGCATGCGGAGGTGAATTGCCTCGGAAGGATGAAGGATGAAGGACACAGGATGAAGGACTTGCATGACTGCACACTGTTTGTCAATCTGGAGCCTTGCAGCCATTACGGGAAGACCCCTCCGTGCGCCAAGTTGCTGATAGACAAGGGGATAGGACACGTGGTGGTCGGCATGCAAGACCCCAATGAGAAAGTGGCGGGGCGCGGCATACAGATGTTGCGCGAGGCAGGGATAGAGGTGATTGTGGGCGTGGAGGAAGAGGCATGCCGCGAGTTGAACAAACGGTTTATCTGCCTGCACGAGAAGAAACGCCCGTATGTGGTGCTGAAATGGGCACAGAGTAGCGATGGGTTCGTGGATAATCGGACTTATCAATTTGAAAATCATCAATTTGAAAATTTGAAAATTGATACTCCGCCGTTGGTGCTTTCGACGCCGCTAACGAAGCAGTTGGTGCATAAGATGCGGGCGGAGAATATGTCGATTATGGTGGGTACTCACACGGCATTAGCCGACAATCCTCGACTGCTCACCACCCGCTGGAGCGGGCGCAATCCCATTCGCGTGGTGTTGGACAGGAAAGGCGTGTTGCCTGCCGACAGCAAGATTTTCTCGCCCGAGGCGGAGACGATAGTGTATCGAGAGCAGACCGACTGGGCGTTTGTGTTGCAGGACTTGGCGAGCAGGGGTATTCACTCTGTGTTGGTAGAAGGCGGACCGACGCTGCATGAGCACATCTTGGAGAGCGGCGTATGGGACGAGATACACGTGGAGGTGGCACCGGAACTGGTGTGCGGACAAGGGACGCAGGCACCCCGTGTGTGCTTGCCGACAGAGGCGGAACGGATAGACGGACATATATGCTATACCATACGAAATAAGCAATACTCATAATAACGGAATATAATTTATTATAAAATTCCTTGCTTCGGGCTGCGCCCTCGCAGAGATTTGGAAGATTTAATACGGAGTTTTCGAAATGATTTGCCTCAAAATTAAGAGCGTTTTCTATGTTTTATACGATATGATATAAAAGAATTACAGAGAAAAACAGTTGACAACATAGAATTTGCACTTGCTCTTTTCCGATGTCATCGGAAAAATCGCAAGACAGAGATATACAAACATTAGTGCTTGATTCTGACATTGATTTTATATCGCATTTCGCTATTTGCAGCGCATAAATACTATTTTTCAATATCGGTTAATACTAGTGTTGCGATAAATTATCGCGATATGTTAATAAAAACCTGATTATAAG
>JBJECJ010000063.1:0-46129 GCA_051870955.1 Paludibacteraceae bacterium
ACACCACGTTCGCACGCAAATCCAACTCGTTCTGCTCGTAGGCGAGTTTCTGCATGTCTATCGCCACGTTGTTCAGCAACGCACCTACCACGGCTTGCCCGTTGATACCTATCGAGGCGGAGATACCTATCGTGCTGTTTGGCATGCTCATGCTCTGACCGCCGAAATTCATCTTATACACGTTTCCCGCGGTATCGAGCATCGTCTGCAACTGCCACGAGAAATCCGCTTGCGGCAACATCTGCGCTATCGTCTGCCAGCGTTGGGCGTATGCCTCTTGGATGGCCATACTCGAATTGCGCAGCGACCGGTTGGTCTCTACCGCATAGTTCTGTGCTTCCTCCACACTCAGGCTCAACTCTGCCGGCACATCGCGCTTCGGCGCAGGGCGTGTAGCCGCCATCACGTGGTCTTCTGCCACTGCTTGTGCGCTAATCCCCAGCGCAACCAACAGTACTGTAAATAATTTCTTCTTCATTGTTTCTTCAATAAGAATTTTATAGTTTGGGTTAGTATATTTCTTCTGTTTATATAATGTGTGCTAATGCCGGTGCAAATGTGCAAGTGCAAGCCCCGAAAGGGTGATATACTTTTTATCAAGTGCAAGCCCCGAAAGGGTGATATACTTTTTATCAAGTGCAAGCCCCGAAGGGGCGAAATAAATTAGCGTAGGGTGAAACCCTACGTATGCAGGGCAGTACCTAAATGCAAGCCCCAACGGGGCGACATAACTCAATTTTGATACGTTTGGTCAACATGCATATCAATGCTGTTAATTGTTAATTGTTAATTGTTAATTGGTTAAATCCTTCTTCCGTCAGCACGCCGCGCATGATGATTCTCATGGCTTGGCGGTTGATACGTTGCACTTCCTCTGCTCGCTCCGGATGTTCTATCGAGGCTTCCACCATATTATGGTGCACATGCGAGATAAACATCGCGGCGGTCGGCACGTCTATATCCGCTCGGAAGAAACCTTCCTCTATGCCTTTCGTGAACAACCTTTCCAAGAACCGACACACCCACGTCCTGAGATTTTGCTGATGACGCTCGAACTGCTGCGGATAGTACTTCTTCAGGTCGTACAGCAGCGGCGGGGTCTGTATATGCTCTTTCAGAAACGGCGCCGTGCGCATCCAACTCGCCACCAACTGCGCTATCGTCTTCCCCTCGGCGGATTCCATCACCCTGTCGGTCATCATCTGCTCCTGCCGCCGCAACATCTCCTCCACCAGTGCCTCCTTGGTCTCGAAATAGACATAAAACGTCTTCTTGCTAATGCCCAGCAGCCTGCATATATCGTCTATCGACAACGACCGAATACCGATATTCTGCATCTTCTCTGCCGCCACTTTCAATATATCTTCTTTCAAATCTGTCATACGGTCTGATTTATGACAATAACCGTGCCAAACTATGTTACATAACATAAAAAATGGAAACTTTATCACTTTTTAAGTTTCCAAGTACGCTATTTTTCGTTTTTGGACAATTCCTGACAGCCCGACTGCCATACTGAATTGGAATAATTTAGGTAATTTCCGTTGAACCAAAGTTCATGGTAGGCTTCGTAGCCAAGAAAGAGTACGATTATTAAGATTTCCCTTTCACCACCCCGTCGCGTATTTTTCGCGGGTCGGTCGCGGGTCTCTCGCGGGTCGAACGCAGGTCAACCCCACCCCGAAAAGGTACGATTATTAAGATTTCCCCTCCCGCCACCCGCGCGGTAAGGACCTTCCGCCGATTCCGCATAAACTAAGAAGAGACGCTGTCTCACGACACCGCCTCAACTCGAGTCAGCAGGGAAGAAAATGATTTGGAAAAACACTTTACTCTCCCTTGATGCTAACCAATAAAAACCAAATCCAATTGTTAAGCTAAATTCAGCAGCAAAGATAATGCTTTCCCGCCGAACAAGCGTTCAAGCGCCTAATTTTTAACACATTATTATACACATTTAACACTCTTACCCGATTATTTGGGCTTGCAGCGCCGCCTGAGACACCGGAGTCTGCTCGCCGGTAAGCATATTCTTCAACATCACCGTGTTGGCCTCCATCTCGTTCGAACCCACAATCGCTACCCACGGAATCTGCTTCGCATCAGCATACGCCATCTGTTTCTTCATCTTGGCAGGCTCGGGATAAACCTCCACGCGCAACCCCTGCTGCCGCAGTTGCAGCGCCCATCGAAGAGCGTAGCGCAGTTCCTCCTCGCCAAACACCGCAAAGAGCAGTTGCGTCGTCGAGCCGAGGTCTTCGGGGAATAGGTTGCACTCGGAAAGCACATCGTAGATACGGTCTGCACCGAACGAGATGCCCACACCCGACACATTCGGCATTCCGAAGATACCCGTCAGGTTGTCGTAGCGTCCGCCACCCGTGATGGAACCTATCTGCACATCCAGTGCCTTCACCTCAAAGATAGCACCCGTATAGTAGTTGAGTCCGCGCGCGAGCGTGAGGTCCAACTCGATAGGCAAACTCGCCTCGTCGAAACCCGTTGCCTCCAGCAACGAGAAGATGGTCCGCAGTTCGCCTATGCCCGCCTTTCCCACTTCCGACGTGGCAAGGATATCGGCCAACTGCGCTAATTTCTCCGTGTTGCTGCCGCTCAACTGCATAATCGGCTGTATCTTCTCCACAGCCTCCGTGCTCAGCCCCCGTTCCACCAACTCTTTGTTGACATTCTCAAGACCTATCTTGTCCAACTTATCGATAGCCGTGGTGATGTCTGTCAGTTTGTCGGGTTGACCGATTACTTCCGCTATGCCCGCCAACACCTTGCGGTTGTTGATATGCAGACACACGCGAATCCCTAACCTGCGATACACCTCCTGCACAATCTGTATCAGTTCCAACTCGCAGGTGAGCGACGTGGTGCCTACCACATCCACATCACACTGATAGAACTCCCTGTAGCGCCCTTTCTGCGGACGGTCTGCCCGCCAAACGGGCTGTATCTGAAACCGTTTGAAGGGAAACTGTATCTCGTCTCTGTGTTGCACCACGTACCGCGCGAAAGGTACCGTCAAGTCATACCGCAACCCCTTCTCGGGAGGCGTGTTGGCTTTCTCGCCCGAGTTCTGAATACGGAAGAGCAACTTATCGCCTTCCTCGCCGTATTTGCCCATCAGCGTGGACATGTTCTCCATCGCAGGAGTCTCTATCTGCCGAAAACCATAGAGCGAGAACACCTGCTTGATGGTGTCGAAGATATAATTGCGCCGAGCCATCTCCACTGTGGAGAAATCGCGCGTTCCTTTGGGAATAGATACCATAGTGATTAGGATTTATGCGTATTGAAGAGGTCTTGGTATATCTTCTCGGTGGCACCGAGTTCAGACTCTACGTATTGTCGCGCCTTGAGCCCGATACCATCGGCATTGGCAAAAGCGTTGTCCAGCGTGGATTCGAGGTCGCGATAGTTCCTCACGGAGAACCCCGCCCCCGCCGCTATCAGCGCTTTGGCTTCCCTAAAATGCTGATACTTAGGTCCGAACACCACGGGCATGCCATACACGGCTGCCTCTATCGTGTTGTGTATGCCGGCGCCGAACCCGCCGCCGATGTACGCCACCTGACCGTACCGATAGAGCCGCGACAGCAAACCCATCTTGTCCACCACAACCACGCGCGGAGCAGGCGTCAGGTGCCGGTGTCGCTCCACCTCGCTCAGGCACAGGTAGCGACCGTGAAACAGTTGGAAGATATGGTGCAGATGGCTCTCGGTTATCTCGTGAGGCACCAGCAACAGCGACACATCGGGGTGCGTATCCACATACCGCGCCAGCAGCGCCTCGTCCTTCGGCCACGTGCTCCCCGCCACCAGCAACTTCTCATGCGGCTCAAAGGGCAGCAACTCTCCGTCTGACGCCGCAGCATGGGTCGCCAAGTAGTTCACGCGGTCGAAGCGCGTATCGCCTGCCACCGAGCAGTGCTCGATACCGTGCGTTTGAAGCAACCGAAGCGACGCCTCGTCCTGCACAAAGATATGGCGGAAACAGCGAAGCAGGTCCAGATACGCTTTCCCCCACGGGCGGAAGAACAGTTGCGTCGGACGGAATATCGCGGATATGCTGTACGCGGGGATGTGTTTTTTCTTGAACAATCGTAGGTACGCAGGCCAGAACTCGTACTTCACGAAGATAGCCTTCCTGGGGCGTATCGTTTCCACAAACAGCCGCGCGTTGCGCCGCGTCGCAAAGGGCAGATACATCACCGCGTCCGCCTTGTCGTAGTGCTTGCGCATCTCGTACCCCGACGGGGAGAAGAAAGTCAGCAGAATCTTCTGCCGCGGCTGCTCGGCTTTCAGGCGCTCTATTATCGGGCGTGCCTGCTCAAACTCACCCACCGAAGCCGCGTGAAACCACACACAGTCCTTACATATATGGTCGTTCTCGCGCAGGCGACGCAGGCTCTCACGCTGTCCTTGCACCAGCAGGCGGGCTTTGCGATGACCAAAGAAAGCGGCTATGTATATCAGGCAGAAGTATAAAATCATAACAGGCACTCGAAAAACGGCGCAAAATTACAACTTTTTTTTCATATATCCAAAAAAAGTAGTAACTTTGCCGCTGTTTTCGTAACGAAATCAACGAAAACCACTCAAAACACACCGTAAACATGATTACCATCTTAGCAATAGAATCCAGTTGCGACGACACTTCCGCTGCCGTCATTCGCGACGGCATACTGCTCAGCAATGTCATCGCGAGCCAGAAGGTGCACGAGGAATACGGCGGCGTAGTGCCCGAGTTGGCAAGCCGCGCCCACCAGCAGAACATCCTCCCCGTGGTGGACACGGCGTTGAAGCGCGCGGGCGTGGACAAGCACGACCTCTCCGCCGTCGCCTTCACCCGCGGACCCGGGCTCTTGGGAAGCCTGCTCGTAGGCACTTCCTTCGCCAAAGGGCTCGCCCTCTCCTTGGGCATTCCCCTCATCGAGGTCAACCACCTCCAGGGGCATGTCTTGGCGCATTTCGTGCGCACCGAGGAGGAGACCGACAAGCCCCTCCCCGCCTTCCCCTTCCTCTGCCTGCTCGTCAGCGGAGGCAACAGCCAGATTGTCTTGGTCAAAGCCTACAACGATATGCAAATCATCGGGCAGACCATCGACGACGCGGCAGGCGAGGCGTTCGACAAGTGCGCCAAGGTCTTGGGGCTCCCTTACCCGGGAGGACCGTGGATAGACCGACTCGCCAAGGAGGGAAACCCCGACGCCTACCCCTTCGCCAAGCCCAATCTCCCCGGCTACGACTACTCTTTCTCGGGCTTGAAGACCTCCTTCCTCTACACCCTGCGCGACATGCTCCGCGACTACGCTGTCGAGAGCATTGACGAACTCGCGAATCGCGTGCCAAACCTCAAAGAGGACATGTGCGCCTCCCTGCAAGCCACCGTCGTGGATATCCTCATGCGCAAACTCAAAAAAGCCGCCAAAGACCTCGGCGTCAAGCAGGTCGCCGTCGCAGGCGGCGTCAGCGCCAACAGTGCCCTGCGCCAAGCCTTCATCGACTACGGCAAGCGCTACGGATGGCAGGTCTTCATCCCGCCTTTCTCTTTCACCACCGACAACGCCGCGATGGTCTGCCAGGCAGCGTATTTCAAGTACCAAGACAAGGACTTCTGCCCCATCGACTTAGTGCCCTATGCTAAGACGCGAATATAAGGATATTCTGGTCTTCGTGCTCACCCTCCTGGTCACCAACTACGGTTGGAAATGGTCGGTCACGGGCGACGAGGGCAGCACACAGGTGCTGCTCTGGGGACTTTGGGACATCTCCTTCCCCTTCGAGGTCATGACCGACCATATCGCCCGCGCCGTTTACGCCGTTGTCTCCCTCTTCCGCGACACGGCTTACATGACCGACGCCCACACCATCCGTTTCGCCTCAGGCAGCGCCCTGCGTATCGTATGGAGTTGCACCGCCATCAAGCAGGCGTTCATATGGCTCTGCCTGCTGCTGACCACATCCGGAGGATGGAAGCACAAGACATGGTTCATACCGCTCGGATGGCTCTGTATCTACCTTTTCAACATTGCCCGCATTGCCGCCATCGCCATGTTGATAGAGTTCCACCCCGCGTGGTTCGAGGTGCTCCATACCTATATCTTCAAGTATCTCTTCTACATCATGCTCTTCGCCCTCTGGCTCCTCTTCACCGAGAAAATCCGCCAAGCCTAACCCCACACCTCCCCCCTTCACCAACCAAATCCCCCCACCCTTACCCCCACGACTCCTCCCTTCACCGACCAAATTCCCCCACCCTTACCCCCACACCTCCCCCCTTCACCGACCCAATCCCCCCACCCTTACCCCCACGCCTCCCCCCTTCACCCAAATGCGGTCTTCAAGCCGACAATCTTGGGTGATTCTTGGGTGATTCGTGAGTGATTGCGCTGTCTTTGCCGACCCCATGTCGACCCCATGCCGACCCCTTACCGACTCCCTGTCGAAACTCCACCGAAACTCCACCGAAACTCCCCCGAGACAATCTTAGGTGATTCATAGGTGATTCATAGGTGATTCGTAGGTGATTCGTAGGTGATTCAGCCACCCTTATGCAACCTTTGAACCGTCTTTTTTATTATGGTCTTTTAATGGCTTTAACGGAGAACAAAAACCCCATTACCGGAGCCCCACCGCTCCCCTCGACAACACGCTTTTTTACGCTACCTCTTGCATAATCAAAAAAAAAGCAGTACCTTTGCGCGCTGAAAACATATTTGACTATATGGAGAAGCCTTTTGTTTACCAAGACAAGACCATCTCGTTCGTTACCGAGGCGGTGCAGTTATGTCTGCTGTTGGAGCACACGGCGGAGTTGGAGCGGGACGATTTCCTGCAACGTCTGTGCTGTTCCTTGCCCTTGCTCTATGTCAAAGCGCGGCTGTTGGATGTCCCCGACGAACTGCTCGACGGCATACCCCAACGCTTTGTGCAGGAGGACGACTACCGCTATGTGGAAGCGGGTGTCAAGTCCCTGTTGGGTAGCGACGACGCCTACCTCGAAGTCTTCCTCGAGGACATGCGTTTCAGCGACGAGCCCATCACCGCCTTCATCTCCGAGCACCTTGCCGACATCTACCAGGAACTCAAAGACATGGCGGCGAACTTCCAAACGAACAACGAGGCGGTGATGAACGATGCCGTTCGCGCCTGCCTCCTTGCCTTCCGCGAACACTGGGGACAGAAACTCGTGGACGTCCTCCGTCCCCTCCACGCACTGACCCAACAGAGCAACGAACAATAAATAGTACGAATGTAAAACGAACACCAATCTCCTTACTCCCTCCCTTTAAGGGAGGGGCGGGGAGGGTCCTTTCACTCTATTATGCCCTTAAAAGAAAACAACTACATACACCATTATTCCAAAGACCTCATCCAGTGGCTCCCGCTGGCAGCCTTCGGCGGAGAGGTCATTGTCGTGGACACGCCTGAGAAAGTAGAAGAGGCGGTCGCCTATCTCTCCAAGCAGACGGCTGTCGGTGTGGATACCGAGTCCCGACCCAGTTTCACGCGCGGCGTGCACTACCCCACCGCCCTCTTGCAAATCGCTACCGAGGAGCGCTGCTACCTCTTCCGTCTCACCCATGTAGGCATGCCGCAAGCCTTGGCTGACCTCTTCGCCAACCCTAAAATAACCAAGGTAGGGCTTGCCTTCAAGGACGATATAGCGGGACTTCGGCGCCGTCGCGACTTCAAGCCCGCCAACTGTATCGACCTGCAAACCATCGTCCCCAAGTACGGTATCCTCGACATGGGTTTGCAGAAGATTTTCGCCATCTGCTTCGGCAGGAAAATCTCCAAAGCCCAACAACTCACTAACTGGGAGAACTCCCACCTCACACCCGACCAAGCACGCTACGCCTCCACCGACGCGTGGGCTACGCTGCTCATCTACAAAGACCTCATGCAGACCAAGACACTGCCGAAGGCGCAGGTGGACGCACTCCGTCAAGCCGACCGCGAGGCGCAGATAGCCCACCAGCAAGCCATCCTCGCAGAAAGACAACAGCAAGCACTCGCTGTCAATAATTAACTGACTATTCTCTGAATAATCCGAGTACTCCGAATACTCTGATTACTCTAAACTCTAAACTTTCAACACTCAACTCTTATGAAAACCAAACTCTCTCTCGCACTATTGTGCTTGGTAAGCACAATGTGCTTTGCACAGGCTCCCACGCCCGTCCCCATCGACTCTGCTGTACGAGTAGGACATCTCGACAACGGACTGACCTACTACATCCGCCACAACGAGTATCCCAAGCAGCGTTGCGAGTTCCATATCGCCCAAGCCGTAGGTGCTATCCTCGAAGAGGACGACCAGAACGGTCTGGCGCACTTCTTGGAGCACATGGCGTTCAACGGTACGCAGCACTTCCCAGGCAAGGGAATCATCAACTACTTCGAGTCCATCGGCGTGAACTTCGGCGGTAACATCAATGCCTATACAGCGCTCGATGAGACGGTCTATCGCCTCTCCGATGTGCCGACAACCCGCGAGGGTATCATCGACTCCGCCCTGCTCGTCATGCACGACTGGGCATGCGGGTTGCTGCTCCTCCCCGAGGAGATAGACGCCGAGCGCGGTGTCATCCGCGAGGAGTGGCGCACCCGTGCAGATGCCAACCGCCGTATGTGGAAAGCCCTCAACCCGCTCATGTACCCGGGCAGCCAATACGCGAAGCGCGATGTGATTGGCGACACGGCAGTCATCAACAACTTCGCCTACGACGCCCTGCGCGCGTACTACAAGAAATGGTACGGTCCTGATAACCAAGCCATTGTGGTGGTAGGCGATATCGATGTAGATGCCATCGAGGCGAAGATTAAAGCCCTGTGGGCAGACGTGCCGGCGCGCGAGAACCGCGGCGAGCGTCCTCTCTACTCCGTGGACGACAACCAAGAGCCTATCATTGCCGTGGTTACCGACAACGAAGCGCAGGTAACCCGCATCGAACTGACCTACAAGAAGCAACCGCTGCCCCGCGAACTCCGAGGCACCGATGTGGCGTATTTGCTGGATATCGCCAACTCGCTCATCTGCGATATGTTCGACAACCGCATAGCAGAGTTATCACTTGACCCCAACGCCTCTTTCACGGGCGGCGGTGCATACTATGGTGAATTGGTAAAGGAGAAAGATGCGTTCGACGCCACTTTTACAGCAAAGGCAGGGCAGGAGAAAAAGGCGTATGCCGACCTCCTCTTCCAACTGGAGAAAATGCGCCGTTACGGCTTCACCAACGCCGAGTTGGAGCGCGTGAAGACCGAGAAGTTAGCCGCTTATGAAAAGTACTACAACGAGCGCAACACCAACCGCAACATCAGTTACACCCGCGAGTACATCCGCCATTTCTTAGACGGAGAGGTCATCCCGGGTATCGCATGGGAATACGAGACCCTGCAACAACTATTGCTGGTGCTCGATATCACCTCTATCAACGGCATGGCGCAGCAGTTGGTAACCGATGAGAATGTCATCGTGGCTATCACCGCACCCGACAACGCAGACCTGCCTACCGAGGCGGAACTGCGCGAGGGCTTAGCCGCTATGCACGACCTTGCTATTGAGGCACCCGTGGAGGAGGCTGTCCGCACCAACCTCGTGGAGAAAGCACCCAAAGCAGGGCGTATCAAGAAGACCACCAAGAACGAGTCGCTGGGTACCACGGAGTGGCTGTTGAGCAACGGCGTGCGCGTCATTCTCAAACCCACGGACTTCAAGCAGGATGAAATCCTCTTCTCCGCCCACTCTTTCGGCGGCACATCGCTCCTCAGCAATGCCGACGACCTGCCCTCTGCCACACTGGCAGCCGACATCGTCAGCCTGAGCGGTATTGGCGACTTCAACTACACAGAACTGCAGAAAGCACTCACAGGCAAGCGCGTGTCTATGAGCCCCACCATCGGCGGCACCACCGAGAGCATGGACGGCTCCTCTACCATCAAAGACCTCGAGACCATGCTCCAACTCTGCTATCTCTACTTCACTGCCCCCCGCCGAGACGAGAACGCCTACGCAATGCTCATCAGCCTCTTGGAGACGCAACTGAAGAACAAGGAGCAGAACCCCAAGTCTATCTGGTACGACTCCATCAATATCATGGCAAGCAACTACTCGCCGCGCGCCATCGTATGGAACAACGAGACGCTCGCCAAAGTGAACTTGGATAAAGCGCTCGACATCTACCGCGCCCGCTTTGCCAACCCTGCCGATTTCCTCTTCACCTTTACGGGCAACATCGACCCCGAGGACAAAGCCTTCCGGACGATGGTATGCACATGGTTAGGCGGCATGAAGACGACCAAGCAGCGTGAGACAGCACAAGACAGAGGCGTGCGTGCCCCCAAGGGAGTGCAGAAGAACTACTTCACGCGCCCCATGCAGACCCGCACAGGCTCCAACTATATCCAATACACCTCCTACGACATCCCCTACACGCTGGCGAACAACCTGAATATGAACACTATCGGTCGCGTGCTGGATATCCGTTACTTGGAGTCTATCCGTGAGCGCGAAGGCGGCTCTTATGGTGTCGGAGTGGCAGGTTATATCAGCCGCACCCCCGACCACGAGGCGCAACTCTACATGATGTTCGACACCGACCCCGAGAAGCAGGAGCGGCTCATGAAAGTGATTCACGAAGAGGTGCAGACCATACTCAAAGACGGACCCTTGGCGGATGACCTGCACAAGGCAAAAGAGTCCATGCTCAAAGACTTCGAGGAGGACTTGGAGAAGAACGGCTACTGGGATGGCACTATCTTGCCGCGCTACTACCTGCGTGGTATCAACTACCTGACCGACTACGCGCCCGCTGTGCGTGCCATCACGGCAGAGACCGTACAACAGATGCTCCAACGACTCACCGCTTCGGGCAACATGTTCGAAGTGGTTATGCTACCGGAATAAAAGAATCAGCGAGTTAAGCGAAAGATTACATGCAGAAAAGAGACAGTGGCGGCTGTCTCTTTTCTTGCATGAGAAAGGGATTCGTTTGGGGCTGTTTGGACAAAAGTAAGGATAAATTTGCATATTCCAAAAAAAAGCAGTAACTTTGCGCGCTGAATAAACAACCCCTTGTTGAAGATTGTAAACGGAAGAAAGTAAGGATACAAGATTGTGCAAATACTATTGAGCATATTGCTGTCGGTGGGCGTGCTATTGGAGAACCCGCTGACAGAGCAGGCGAACATCAGCGTGCTGGTTAAAAACATTGACACGCAGGAGACGATAGACAGTTATCGAGAAGAGAACGTGGTGCCCCCCGCATCGGTAATGAAACTGCTGACTACGGGCGCGGCATTGGAGTTGCTGGGCGCGGATTTCCGTTTCGCAACCACACTGGAGACCTCCGCGCCGATAGAGGACGGGGTGCTGAAAGGCGACCTGTACATCAAAGGCTCTTGCGACCCCTCGTTGGGTCTGCTGCTCGGCAGGGGGCGCGGCAACGGCTCTGTCCCGAATACCACCACCGCCTTCCTTGCCAAATGGGCGAAAGCCGTGATGGATGCGGGGATACGGAGGATAGAAGGGCGCGTGGTGGCAGACATGACGCTGCTGGACGGAGACGCGGTGAACCCCGCATGGCTGTGGGAAGACGCGGGCAACTACTACGCCCCGGGCGTGTTCGGTATCAACTACTTGGGCAACAGTCTGAATATCGTACTCAAGAGCGGCGAGGTAGGCAGCGTGGCGGAGGTAACGCGGGTGGAGCCTTACTACCCTGACCTGCAACTGATTAACCATATCCGTTGCACGCAAATCACCTACGACGGTGCATTCGTCCACGGGTTGCCGTACAGCCAAGAGCGCTACCTGACGGGCTCCATCCCCTCTAACCTCGGGGTGTTCGGTGTGCGGAGCGACATGCCCAACCCGGGTTTGCTGCTGGCGCAGCACCTGCAACGGGAGTTGAACGCGCGGGGGGTAACGGTATGCGAGCCGGCGACCTACATGGCGGACTACAACCCGCTGCTGCCGGCAAGGCGCGTGCTGTACGAACACAAGTCCGACTCGCTGGGGGTGCTGCTGGCGGAGTGCAACATCCATAGCAATAACCTATTCGCGGAGGCACTGTTCCGCTACCTCGGGCTGAACTACGGCAAGCCGGGCACAATCCACAACGCCTGCGAGGTGGTGCGCGACTTCTGGAAGCGGCGCGGCGTGGACATAGGCAACGCGCTCATCAAAGACGGTTGCGGATTGGCGCCGCAAGACGCCGTGAGTGCGGCGACACTGGTGCAGTTGCTCACCTACATGGACGGCAGCAAGAACCGCGAGGTATGGCTTGCCTCGCTGCCGGTGAGCGGCGAGAGCGGGACGCTCCGAAGCCTGCTGGCAGGCACCTCGCTGCAAGGACGCGTGCAGGCGAAGAGCGGCACGATAGCCGGCACGAAGAACTACGCAGGGTATATCAACTGCCCGAACGGCGAGCGATGGGTGTTCGCGGTGCTCGTGAACAGCGCCCCCTGCAAAGCCAAGAAGATACAGACCATCATCGAACGATACCTGCTGAACCTGAAAGGACCGTCTTACGACTGAAAGACCGCTACGCTAAAAGATAAAAGACCGCTGCGCTAAAAGACTGAATTACTTTCGACCATACAAAACTATTTCGTCTTTCATCCTTCATCCTTTATCCTTCATCCATCAATGTATATTGAAGAAACCGATAGTACGAACAACCTGCTGAAAGCCGCCGTGGTGGCAGAGGCAGCGTGGCTGCGAGAGGAGCGCATACCTGTGGTGTGGACGGGGTTTCAGACGGCAGGACGCGGGCAGGCAGGCAACGGATGGGAGAGCGAGCGGGGGCAGAACCTGCTATTCTCGGTACTGCTGCGCAAGCCGCAGGTAGCGATAGCGGAGCAGTTCATGCTCTCCATGCTGGCGGCAGTGGTGCTGCGGGAGACGGTGGCGGAGGAGATAGGAAACGAGGGACTGACCATAAAGTGGCCCAACGACCTCTATTGGGGCGATAAGAAACTGGCAGGGATGCTGATAGAGAACACGCTCGCGGGCAGAGAAATAGCCTATTCTATCATCGGCATCGGGCTGAATATCAACCAAGAGCACTGGATAGGCAATGCACCGAATCCCGTCTCCATGCGGTTGATTACAGGACAATCCTACTCAACGGAGAAGATACTCACGCGGTATATGGTGCATTTGCAAGCATGGTTACAGCGACCACAGAGCGAGTGGCGGGAAGCCTACATGCAGCACCTCTACCGCCGCGAAGGATGGTGGCGGTTCATAGAGCGCGAAGTCTCCCTCACCCCCACTATGAACGCCGAGGCAAAAGACGGCGGCTTCCTCGCAAGGATAGAGGGAATAACCCCCGAAGGGGAACTGCTCTTGGAGCACGCCGACGGCACACACAAAGCATACCACTTCAAAGAAATACGATATATTCTCGACCCTCTAAATCTCCCTTAAAGGGAGACTTTGTGCTATGCAGAATAGAAAATGGCAAATGGCAGATACCCAAGAATATAGTATCCTGAAAGAAAATGCAAAAGCGAATAGGAATCATTTAACAGAAGCAGAATCTGTCTTTTGGGAAATAGCAAAGGGAAGCGGACTTGGAGAGAAATGCCGAAGACAATACGTCATAGGCACATATATTGTTGATTTCTTTTTTCGAGGAAGCAGACTCATCGTTGAAATAGACGGGGGATATCATACTACAACAGAACAAATAGAAGCGGATACCATACGGCAAAAGTGGTTAGAAAAACAAGGCTACACCGTCCTTCGATTTTCCAACGAAGAAGTACTATGTAACATAGACCAAACGATAGAAACCATTAAAAACAAACTGAATATGACAACTAATGTAACAACCAAGTCTCCCTTTAAGGGAGATTTAGAGGGTCTTCAGACTATTATCATCACCGGTGGCGCAGGATTTATAGGCAGCCACGTTGTTAGGCTATTTGTGAACAAATATCCCGAGTACAGAATCATCAATGTGGATAAGTTGACCTATGCAGGCAACTTGGCAAACCTCAAAGACATCGAGGACAAGCCCAACTACCGCTTCGTGAAAGCCGACATCTGCGACTTTGACACCATCTATGCCCTAATGCAGGAAGAGCACGTTACGGGCGTTATCCACCTTGCCGCCGAGAGCCATGTGGACCGCTCCATCAAAGACCCCTTCACCTTCGCACGCACCAACGTGCTGGGTACGCTCTCGATGCTCCAAGCCGCGAAACTCTACTGGGAGTCGCTGCCGGAGAAATACGAGGGCAAACGCTTCTACCACATCTCTACCGATGAGGTCTATGGCGCTTTGGAACTGACGCACCCCGAGGGTGTTACCCCGCCCTTCACCACCAAAGCCTCCTCGGCACACCACGAGGCTTACGGCGAGGAGTTCTTCTTGGAGACCACGAAGTACAATCCCCACTCGCCCTACTCTGCGTCGAAAGCATCGTCTGACCACTTCGTGCGTGCATTCCACGACACCTACGGCATGCCTACCATCGTTACCAACTGCTCGAACAACTACGGACCCTACCAGTTCCCCGAGAAGTTGATTCCGCTGTTTATCAACAACATCCGCCATCGCAAGCCGTTGCCCGTCTATGGCAAGGGCGAGAACGTGCGCGACTGGTTGTACGTGGAAGACCACGCACGCGCCATTGACCTGATTTTCCACAAAGGCACCATCGCCGAGACCTACAACATCGGCGGCTTCAACGAGTGGAAGAACATCGATATCATCAAGGTGGTTATCAATACCGTTGACCGTCTCTTGGGTCGCCAAGAGGGCGAGGACATGGACCTCATCACGTATGTTACCGACCGCGCAGGCCACGACTTGCGCTACGCTATCGACTCGCGCAAACTGCAAGCCGAATTAGGTTGGGAACCCTCGCTGCAATTCGAGGAAGGCATCGAGAAGACCGTCCGCTGGTACCTCGACAACCAAGCATGGATGGACAACATCACCTCCGGCGAGTACGAGAAGTACTACGAAGATATGTACAAGGGACGATAGGCAGCGGTTTTGCACACTCTACTTGGCAGTTTGCAAAGAATTCTTGCATAATTGCTAAAAAAACAGTAACTTTGCGGTCGATTTGAACTATAAACAAATAACGCATATATGAAAAAAGCATTATTGATGATTTTAGACGGCTGGGGCTTGGGCAACCACTCCAAAGCCGATGCTATCTTTAGTACGCCGACCCCCCATTGGGACGCCTTGTTAGCCAAATACCCTCACAGCCAGTTGCAAGCCAGCGGCGAGAACGTCGGCTTACCCGACGGACAGATGGGTAACTCGGAGGTGGGGCACCTGAATATCGGTGCCGGTCGCGTGGTATATCAAGACCTTGTGAAGATTAACCGCGCCTGCAAAGACGGTTCTATCAAGCAGAACCCCGAGATAGTAAGCGCCTTCACCACCGCCAAAGAGACAGGCAAGAAACTGCATATCATGGGCTTGACCTCCAACGGCGGCGTGCACTCTTCGCTTGAGCATCTCTTCTACCTGACCTCAATCGCCAAGGAGTACGGACTGGACGGTCGTACTTTCGTGCACTGCTTCATGGACGGACGCGATACCGACCCGAAGTCGGGTATCGGCTTCATTGACCAACTGGAAGCGCACCTGCAAGAGACCTGCGGCGAGATTGCTTCTATCCAAGGGCGTTTCTACGCTATGGACCGCGACAAGCGTTGGGAGCGCGTGAAGGTGGCCTACGACTGTTTGGTGAACGGACAAGGCGCAGCCTTTGAGGACATGCACGAGGCGATGCAAGCATCCTACGACGCAGGCGTTACCGATGAGTTCGTGAAGCCTATCGTACATGTGCGCAACGGGCAACCGCTCGCGACTATTGAGGAAGGCGACATCGTTATCTTCTTCAACTACCGCAACGACCGCGCGAAGGAAATCACCATCGTCCTCACGCAACAGGACATGCCCGAACAAGGCATGCACACCATCCCCAACCTGCACTACTACTGCATGACTCCCTACGACTCGTCGTTCCAAGGGTTGCACGTGCTGTTCCCCAAAGAGAACGTGCAGAACACCATGGGCGAGATTGTGTCGAAAGCGGGTATGAAGCAACTGCGTATTGCCGAGACGGAGAAGTTCGCACACGTTACTTTCTTCTTCAACGGTGGTCGCGAGGCAGAGTACCCGAACGAGGAGCGTATCTTGATTCCTTCGCCGAAGGTAGCGACCTACGACCTGCAGCCGGAGATGTCCGCGCCGGAGGTTACCGAAGCGCTGTGCCAAGCACTCGACACGCAGAAATACGACTATATCACCCTGAACTTCGCCAACGGCGACATGGTAGGGCACACGGGCGTGTATGACGCTATCGTGAAAGCCGTAGAAACGATAGATGTATGCGTGGACAAGGTGGTGAATACCGCACTCAAGAACGACTACGAGATTATCATCATCGCCGACCACGGCAACTGCGACAACGCTATCAACGCAGACGGCACGCCGAACACGGCGCACTCGCTCAACCCTGTGCCCTTCGTATATGTCAGCCGCGAGCACCTCGATGCTCGGTTGGAGGACGGTATTCTTGCCGACGTGGCTCCCTCGCTCTGCCATATCCTCGGCTTGCAGCAGCCCGCCGAGATGACAGGACACAATCTGATTCACTAATTCCTATTCTCTCTTATGCAAACTCGTCTCCCCGAGAACGCTAATCGCCCGCTGAAGAAGGGTGAGAAGTACGAACCTATCTTGAAACCCGGGCAGGAGTACCCCGAAGTAACGCCATACAGCGTGCTGATGGGTGTGCTGATGGCGGTTATCTTCTCCGCCGCAGCGGCTTACCTCGGGCTGAAAGTGGGGCAAGTGTTTGAGGCGGCTATCCCAATCGCTATCATTGCCGTAGGCTTGTCGTCCGCGCTCAAGCGCAAGAACGCGCTGGGCGAGAACGTGATTATCCAGTCTATCGGTGCTTCAAGCGGCGTGATAGTAGCAGGTGCTATCTTCACGTTGCCCGCGCTCTATATCCTGCAAGCCAAGTACCCGGGAATGACGGTGAACTTCATGCAGATATTCATGTCGTCGCTCTTGGGCGGTTGCTTGGGTATCTTGTTCCTGATACCTTTCCGCAAGTACTTCGTGCAGGAGAAACACGGCGAGTATCCGTTCCCCGAGGCGACCGCCACCACGCAGGTGCTGGTATCGGGCGAGCAGGGCGGCAGCCAAGCCAAACCGCTGATTTGGGCGGCAGGCATCGGCGGTCTGTACGACTTCGTAGTATCTACCTTCGGGCTTTGGACAGAGAGCCTCAGCACCCGCATGACGGGTTGGGGCGAGATGCTGGCAACGAAATTCAAATTAGTCTTCAGTATCAACACCAGTGCCGCTGTGTTGGGCTTGGGCTATATCATCGGACTGAAGTATGCAGCAGTGATTTGTGCGGGTTCGTTCTTCGTATGGTGGGTGTTGCTACCTTTGCTGGGCAGCGTGCCCGGTATGGAGGCGGCTGACCCGCAGGTGATGTTCACCGACTACGGGCGTAACATCGGTATCGGCGCTATTGCTATGGCGGGCATGATAGGTATTGTGAAGAGTTGGGGCGTGATAAAGTCTGCCGTAGGTTTGGCAGGCAAGGAGTTAGGCGGCAAGGGCAAAGCGGTGGCACAAGCCTCGCTGCGCACGGAGCGCGACCTGAGCATGAAGTTCCTCATCATCGCGATTGCCGTGGCATTGCTCTGCACGCTGGTGTTCTTCTGGGTAGGTGTGCTGCATAACTTCTGGCAGGCGCTGGTAGCCTTCTTGGTGGTAACGGTGATAGCGTTCCTCTTCACCACCGTGGCAGCGAATGCGATTGCGATTGTGGGCAGCAACCCCGTGAGCGGCATGACGCTGATGACGCTGATTATTGCCTCGGTCATCTTTGTGGCAGTGGGCATGAAAGGCGAGAGCGGCATGGTAGGCGCAATGGTCATTGGCGGCGTGGTCTGCACGGCATTGTCAATGGCAGGCGGCTTCATCACGGACCTCAAGATAGGTTACTGGATAGGCACTACGCCGAAGAAACAAGAGACGTGGAAGTTCCTCGGCACGTTGGTGTCGGCAGCCACGGTCGGCGGCGTGATGATTATCCTGAACAAGACCTACGGTTTCACGGGCGAGAACGCGCTTGTAGCGCCGCAAGCCAATGCTATGGCAGCGGTTATTGAGCCGCTGATGAGCGGACAAGGTGCGCCGTGGATGTTGTATCTGGCAGGTGCGGTCTTGGCACTGGTGCTCAACTTCATGGGTGTGCCCGTGCTGGCGTTTGCGCTGGGTATGTTCATCCCGCTGAGCCTGAACACGCCGCTCTTGGTGGGCGGCGCCATCTCGTGGTTCGTCAGCCGCAAGCGTGCGAAGGACGGCGAGCAAGCCGAGGCGTTGGCAGAGAAGCGCAACGAGAAAGGTACACTGATTGCCAGCGGATTCATCGCCGGCGGTGCACTGATGGGCGTAGTAAGCGCGGTGATTAAGTTCTGCGGCGCAGAGTGCTACCTCACCGCATGGGCAAACAGCGGCTGGGCTGCGATAGTGGGATTGGCGGCGTATATTGCTCTATGCGTATATTTTGTTATTGCCAGCAAAAAAGCATAAACTAATCAACATATAAACAAATAAACAAACGAACCAATGGTTAATTTCAAAGAACTTGGTCTTGTGAACACTCGAGAGATGTTCGCTAAGGCAATCAAAGGCGGGTATGCTATCCCTGCTTTTAACTTCAACAACATGGAGCAGTTGCAGGCTATCATCAAGGCTTCGGCAGAGACGAAGAGCCCTGTTATCCTCCAAGTATCGAAAGGTGCACGCAACTACGCTAACCAGACCCTTCTGCGCTACATGGCACAAGGTGCAGTGGAGTATGCCAAGGAACTCGGTTGGGAGCACCCGCAAATCTGCTTGCACCTCGACCACGGAGACTCCTTCGAACTCTGCAAGAGTTGCGTGGACTTCGGTTTCTCGAGCGTGATGATTGACGCTTCTTCGCTGCCCTATGAGGAGAACATCGCACTGACCAAGAAAGTAGTGGACTATGCTCACCAGTTCGACGTAACCGTAGAGGCAGAGTTGGGCGTGTTGGCAGGCGTAGAGGATGAGGTCGCCTCTGAGGTATCTCACTACACCAAGCCCGAAGAGGTAGTGGACTTCGCTACCCGCACCGGCTGCGACTCGCTGGCTATCTCCATCGGTACGAGCCACGGTGCATACAAGTTCACCCCCGAGCAGTGCACACGCGACCCGCAGACCGGTCGTCTGGTACCTCCTCCCTTGGCATTCGATGTACTCGATGCTATCATGGAGCAACTGCCGGGCTTCCCCATCGTGCTGCACGGCTCGTCGAGCGTACCCCAAGAGTATGTGGATATGATTAACCAATACGGCGGCAAGTTGCCCGATGCAGTGGGTATCCCCGAGGAGCAGTTGCGTAAGGCTGCTGCCAGCGCTGTTTGCAAGATTAACATCGACAGCGACAGCCGTCTTGCCTTCACCGCAGCCGTTCGCAAGGTGTTCTGGGAGAAGCCGGGTGAGTTCGACCCGCGCAAGTACTGCGGTCCTGCTCGCGACCTGATGACCGAACTGTACAAGCACAAGATTATCAACGTACTCGGCTCTAACGGCAAGGCAGAATAAGACGTTCATTAGCGTGTGAGTTATTTTAACGTTAATTATCGTGTAATTATTCATTAATTATTTGCAGCCAAAGTAACAGGGCTATCCTCGCGGGAGGGTAGCCCTGTTTGGTTATGTTTGTGTGTGGAATAGGTAGAGGTTAGAGGTCTTGAACGAGACGGACGGAAAATCCCAGACGACGGGATTCGCCATTGTTTGAGTTACCATACGGGGTAAACATAAGAAAGTAGGCAACAGTTGAGCCATAGGTAGTAGCATACCAATATTGACCTATTTCTTGCATATTAATGAAACTACACTCCTTGCGCATACCCGAAGCCGGCAAGAAGACGGCACCTGCTGCCTCTAACTTTGCCCACTGCTCAAGCGTGAAGGTTTGGTTATTTGCGTATTCCTGCTGTTCTTCAATTTCTTGTTCGCTATCAAAGTTTGCGAATCCTATCTTAAAATCAACATCCTCCGGGCAAGTCCATGTGTCGGGCAATAGGATTAGACCGTTGGCATAGGTTATGCCCTCCGCATCAAGGTTGATACGTGCCACACCCATCAGGCTTGCTGCATTGGCACGAGTGCTGCGCAGGTAAGTCCACTCATCGTGGGTCAAGGTGCGCCATGTGGTGCCGTCGCCGATATTCTGCCCCCAATCGACAAAGTCGCCGGAATAGTCGCTATCGCTCATGGAGGTACTGATGCCCCACTTGGCGGTTGCTGTGCTACCACTCCAACCGAAGAGGTCTATCTTGTCTGCCAAGGCGCTGTTTTCCACATTGGCAGTGCCTAACATTTCGTACTGATTGTCAGCAAATGCCCACGTTGTATCTGTGCCTTGGATGGTACATTGCAGGTTGCCTTTGGAGAACTTCACTTGCTTATCTGCCGCTACGGAGAACACGCCTTCCAAAGGAGCATAGGGATCGGGAGGGCATTGGTAGATAGTGTCGTGCACTTCTACTATCACCTCTTTAATCACCGTATCGTGTACGATAATCGTGCGGGGGAGGATGAGATGGAGGGTGTCGGAGGACTCAATCTCAGCGGCAAAGGTAATGCTATCCACGGTCGGGATGGGATTGGCGTACATCACTTTGCCGTTGTGCCAAACGACTTGATTCTGCTGCGCCGTGGCGCAGAGGGTGGCTGCCATGAGGGCAGCGAAGAAAAATAGTTTTTTCATACTTGGTTAATTTTGTTTGTTGGGTTGATAATTTATGTTTCGATATTGAGTTATGTCGCCCCGTTGGGGCTTGCTTGGTGTGGGTGCTATTTTACGTAGGGACAAGTCCCTACGCTGGTTTATGCCGCCCCTTTGGGGCTTGCATGGCGGGCGTTATTTCCTTGCTGCGGGCTGCGCCCTTGCAGAGATTTGGAGGGATTGTTGGCGGAGGTGGTTCCTTACTGGGGACGCGGGCGTCTCGCCCGCGGACAAGGCGAAAGCCTTGCGTGTGTGTGCAATGCATACCCAATCAGTTCGTTCCGAACAGCCCGCAGGCGAGACGCCTGCGTCCCCAGTGGTACCTTTGCCTGCTTTCTCTTTGGGTGCGGCCTGGAGACCGCACCTCCTTTATAGCCCCGACAGGTCGCGGGCGCACACCGAACGTGCCTTACTGGACGATGACTTTGAAGGCTTCGCCGTTGCAGAGGAGGAGGTAGGAGCCTGCGGGGAGGTCGCTGACATTCAGGGTGGTGCGGGCGGCATCGGCAGCACTTGTCTTCACTAACTGCCCCTGTTGGTTGTAGAGGCGGAGTTGCCCGTCCTCGGCGAGCAAGCCCTCTACCACCAAGGTCTCTACCGTGGGGTTGGGATAGACGCGCAGGGTGGTGGTAGCGGATTGGGTGGCGGGCAGGCTTGTCGTTGGGTCGCCGCCCTCCGAGTAGGTGAGTTGTTGCACCTTGGCGAGTTGCTCGCGGTAGAGCAGTGTGCCGAAACTGTCGTAGAGGTAGAGCGAGTCGCCGTGATAGACAAGTTTACCGATAGTCGCCAACTCGCGGCGGTAGTCTGCGCCCGACAGGGGCTTGACTACAAGGTTCGTTGCCATTGCCGACAAGAGGCTCAGCAGGGCAAAGGAAAGAATAAATAGTTGTTTCTTCATATTGATTGTTGATTTACATTTATTTCAACAAAGATTTCCAAAAATTGTCCATTTTTTTAACATATAATTTTCATGTAATTAATCATTAATTCATTATAGACTTTGCTGCTGAAAGTATTTGCTTATCTCCATTATTTGAAGAAATTGATGTGGAGGTGGGTAAAATTAAAGGAACGTCTAAATTGACCCACTTATTGACTCTTTCATATCCTCAAACCCTTACTGACTATTCGACCGCTTTTCTACATAATTAGGTTTCTTTTCGTTAAATTTGCTTGCATTGGCTTGCAAAAGTAAAATTTATTTGTACATATCAATAAATTATTGTACCTTTGCCGCCGATAAGAAAAGAGCCTCATAAGTGGGTCAATTTAGACGTTGGTTTAGATTGACCCACTTGTTTCTCTTTTTTGATTGATGTTGTCGGCATCTTCTCTGCTCTTTCTTTGCTCTTTTGCGGCTTTATTGTACGGGAATTGTACGGGAATAGCACGGGAATTGTACGGGAAAGTCTGCTGTTGGTCTGCTATTGATATGCAGAGGGATTATGGGGATGCAGAGGGATTGAGCCGGGAAACTATGGGGCATGATACGATTTTTCTTGCATATATCAAGAAAAAGCATTAACTTTGCAGGCGATTTTTGAGAAACAACAATAAAAACTACACAATATCATGGCACTTCCTTTTATGACCGCTGATGAGGCGGCAAGACTGGTTCCTAACGGAGCCATCGTGGGTATGGGCGGCTTTACCCCTGCTGGTGCGCCCAAAGATGTTCCTACTGCTATCGCACACATGGCGGAAGCCCTGCATGCGGAGGGCAAACCTTACAAGATTGGTATGTACACGGGTGCGAGCACGGGCGACAGTTGCGACGGTGCGTTGGCTCGCGCACACGCTATTGAGTTTCGCACCCCTTATCAGGGCAACAAAGACCTGCGCACGGAGTTGAACGCACAGGGTGCTCATTACTTCGACATGCACCTGAGCGAGCTGGCACAAGACCTGCGCTACGGCTTCATGCCTCGCCCCGACTTCGCCATCATTGAGGCGTGCGAGGTAACGGAGGACGGCGAGATAGTGCCGACCGCGGGTGTGGGCAACATGCCGACTTTCTGCCGCTTGGCTTCTAAAATCATTATCGAACTGAACGAGGCGATGCCTGCGACCATGCGCGGCATGCACGATATCTACGAGCCTCTCGACCCGCCTGCGCGCCGCGAGATACCCGTGTATAAGCCGTCAGACCGTATCGGTACGGACTGCATCAAGGTGGACCCGAGCAAGATTGTCGCCGTGGTGAAGACCAACCGCCCGAACGAGGTGGGTAAGTTCTCGCCGTTAGACGAGACGACGGCGAAGATTGGTGCGAACGTGGCTGCCTTCCTCGAGGCAGAGATGAAGGCAGGGCGTATTCCTGCATCGTTCCTGCCGATACAGTCGGGTGTGGGGAACATCGCCAACGCCGTGCTGGGCGCGCTGGGCGAGAACCAGCATATCCCGCCGTTTGAGATGTACACGGAGGTGATTCAAGACTCGGTGGTGGGCTTGATGAAAGAGGGTCGCGTGAAGTTCGCCAGCGGCTGCTCGCTGACGGTGGGCGCAGATAAGTTGCAAGACATCATCGACCATATCGATTTCTTCCGCGACAAGATAGTGCTTCGTCCGCAGGAGATAAGCAACAACCCTGAGGTGGCTCGCCGACTGGGCTTGATAACCATCAACACGGCATTGGAGGCAGATATCTTCGGTAACATCAACTCGACGCACGTATGCGGCACGAAGATGATGAACGGCATCGGCGGCTCGGGCGACTTCACGCGCAACGCGTATATCAGTATCTACACCACTCCGTCTACGGCGAAGGGCGGCTGTATCTCCGCGTTTGTGCCGATGGTCAGCCACCTCGACCACTCGGAGCACAGCGTGAAGATTATCATCACGGAGCACGGTATCGCCGACCTGCGCGGGAAGAGCCCGATTCAGCGTGCGCATGAGATAATCGACCACTGCGTTGACCCGCAGTATCGTCCGCTGCTCAACGAGTATTTAGAGATGTCGAAGACCGCGCACACGCCGCACACGCTGAGTTGCGCGCTGGCTATGCACGAGGAGTTCCTCAAGTCGGGCGACATGCGCAACACGAAGTGGGAGAACTACAAGCGGTAAGAGCGTCTTATCCGATATTTGCGACACGGCATCGGCTGCTGATTCACGGCAGGCGGTGTCGTGTGTTTTTGCACTGCAACTCGCTATGGAGAGCGTGGGGAAGAGAGGCTTTTTGCATTTTTTACGGTTTTTCTCCCAATTGTTTGCGTAATTCAAAAAAAAGCAGTAACTTTGCGGGCGGATTAGGGGAAGGCAATCCCCCTCGCGACCTCCCCGAAAGGGTGGAAAGAAACTGCGTTGCAATTATTAACCATAAAAAACGCAATACATTATGAGACTGATTATCGAACCGAATTATGACCTGCTGAGTCAATGGGCTGCCAACTATGTGGCACAACGTATCAATGAGTTTGCTCCGAAAGAGGGGACACCTTTTGTGCTGGGCTTGCCGACGGGCTCTTCGCCGCTGGGTATGTACAAGCACCTGATTAAGTTGTACGAGGCAGGGAAAGTGTCGTTCCGCAACGTGGTTACCTTCAATATGGATGAGTATGTAGGTATCCCCGAAGACCACCCCGAGAGTTACCACTCGTTCATGTGGAAGAACTTCTTCAGCCATATTGATATCCGCCCCGAGAACGTGAATATCCTGAACGGCAATGCACCCGACCTCGCTGCCGAGTGCGCACGCTATGAGGCGAAGATAAAGAACTGCGGCGGCATACAGTTGTTCCTTGGCGGCATCGGTCCCGACGGGCATATCGCCTTCAACGAGCCGGGTTCGTCGCTGACCTCACGCACCCGCAAGAAAGAGTTGACCACCGACACGATTATCGCCAACTCGCGCTTCTTCGACAACGACGTGAACAAAGTGCCCAAGACCGCACTGACCGTGGGTGTAGGCACGATTATGGACGCGAAAGAGGTGCTGATTATGGTGAACGGACACAACAAAGCACGCGCGCTGCAACATGCCGTAGAGGAGCCGATTTCGCACATGTGGACGATTTCGGCGCTGCAGATGCACCAGCACGGGATTATCGTGTGCGACGAGGCGGCTTGCGACGAACTGAAAGTGGGGACTTACAAGTACTTCCTCGATATTGAGAAGAATAACTTGCTTTGATAGAATGTTTATCATTTCATGTTTATCAGTTCCTGTTTGTCAGTTTCTGTTGACGCTTCGCGTTTAACATGCAATGGCCAACATAAAATGTCAACATGAAATGACTAACATGAAATGATTATGTTACAGATATACAATACATTAACTCGTCAGAAAGAGTATTTTCGTCCTTTGCATGAGGGGCATGTGGGGATGTATGTGTGCGGACCGACGGTGTACGGCGATGCGCACTTGGGACATGCCCGCCCTGCCATCACCTTCGACCTGCTGTATCGCTACCTGCAACACCTCGGCTACAAGGTGCGCTATGTGCGTAACATCACCGACGTGGGGCATTTGGAGCACGATGCCGACGAGGGCGAAGACAAGATAGCCAAGAAAGCACGTGTGGAGCAGTTGGAGCCGATGGAGGTGGTGCAGTACTACACCAACCGTTACCATCGCGACATGGAGTTGCTGAACGTGCTGCCGCCGTCGATAGAGCCGCATGCGAGCGGGCATATCATCGAGCAGATGGCGTTCGTGCAGAAGATACTCGACCACGGATACGCCTATGTATCGAACGGGAGCGTGTATATGGATGTGGAGAAGTACGCCAAGGACTTCCCCTACGGGAAGTTGTCGGGGCGCAACCTGGAAGATATCAAGACCGAGACACGCGAGTTAGACGGGCAGGCGGAGAAGAAGCATAGTTACGACTTCGCGCTGTGGAAGAAGGCGTCGCCGGAGCATATCATGCACTGGCCCAGCCCGTGGTCGGAGGGCTTCCCCGGCTGGCACATGGAGTGCTCGGCGATGGGGACGAAATACCTCGGGGAAGAGTTTGATATCCACGGGGGTGGCATGGACCTGATGTTCCCTCACCACGAGGCAGAGATAGCCCAGTCGTGCGCGGCGCTGGGGCACGACACGGTGCACTACTGGATGCACAACAACATGATTACCATTGCCGGCAAGAAGATGGGGAAGAGTTACAACAACTTCATCACGTTGGAGCAGTTCTTCACCGGCAAGCACGAGTTGCTGACCAAGCCTTTCTCGCCGATGACGATACGTTTCTTCATCCTGATGGCGCACTATCGCTCGACGGTGGACTTCTCGTCGGCAGCCTTGGAGGCGGCGGAAAAGGGCTTTGCACGCTTGCAAGAGGCTTACCAACGCTTGCAGAAACTGCAGGCAACGGCTGAGGCAATGACCACCGACGCAGCCACCGTGCTGGCAGAGAAGTGTGCTGAGGCAATGGACGACGACCTCAACTCGCCGATAGTCATCTCGCTGCTGTTCGACTCCGCCAAGCGTATCAACTCCGTTTTCGACGGCAAGGAGACTATCTCTGCGGAGGAGTTGGAGCAGTTGCGCAAGGTATGGAAGACCTATGCGATAGACATCCTCGGCTTGCAGTTGGAGGGTGCAAGCACGGGTGGCGATGAGGCGCAGACGCAAGCACTCCACGGGGCAGTGGACATGCTGCTGAATATGCGGCTGGAAGCAAAACGCAACAAGGACTGGGGCACGAGCGATAAGATTCGCAACGAACTGACTGCACTCGGGTTCAACATCAAAGACACCAAAGACGGCTTTGAATGGACGCTGTAAGTAATTAGGAATTAGGAATTAGGAATTAAGAGGGCATTGTGAATAACAGATTCTTAATTGTTTTTGCGGTTGTTGGGTGCTTAGCAGGGTTAACAGCCTGCTCTTCCGATAACGGACGAGATGGGTCTCCGACGGAGACTCATCTCGTATCGTATCCTGGGCGGACGTTCAGTTACAAGGAGAAGTTCAACGACAGTCAAAGCAAGCAACTGGCTGCCGCGCAGGCACTCGGACTGCCCTGTATGCCCGCCGACCGCAAGGAAGCCTCGCGCATGAAGCGGCAACTGGTGTTGGTGGAGAGCAGCAACAACTACGTGGTAGATTCACTGACCCACTCTATTCCTTATCTCGTTCCCAAAGCGGCGGCGGAGTTGGAGGCGATAGGCGAAGAGTGGGCGGACATCCTTGCGCGCAATGGGTTGCCCCATTATCGGTACTACGTAACGAGCGTGCTTCGGACGCAGGAGGATGTACGATTGCTGCAACGAAGCGGAAACATCAACGCCACCAACCAGTCGTGCCATTGCTACGGGACAACCTTCGACATCGCCTACTATCGCTACGACAAAGTAACACGCACAAATGACTATATGACAGAGGATAACATGAAGTTGGTGCTGGGTCAAGTGCTGCTTAACCACCAACGCGCGGGGCGTATTTACGTGAAGTACGAATGGCGTCAAGCGTGCTTTCATGTTACGGTTAGACCTTAAAGTAAAGAAATATGAAAGTTTTTTGTGTAAAAATTTGCATAAGTCAAAATAATGTTGTAACTTTGCAGCCGATTTTTGAATAGCCGCGCCGCGATGGTGGAATCGGTAGACACGAAGGACTTAAAATCCTTTGGCCAGAAATGGCTGTGTGGGTTCAAGTCCCACTCGCGGTACAAGATACGCACGATAATGAAACGACGCAATTTGCCGGTTATATTGTTCGCCATAGCAGCACTCTGCATGAGTGAGGTTGTGGGTGCTCAGGTATCGTACAATCCTGCATATGCAGGAGGTTCGGTGCATCGTTTGACCGTGGGCGTAGATGCGTTGTACTACTACGGCGATATATGTCCGGTGAAAGACCATCCGATGTCTATTCCTCCTCGGAAGGAGAACTGGGGAGGCGGGCTGAATTTCAATTACACCTACCAAGTAATTCCCCAGTTAGGCTTGCGCACGACAGTGTCGGGCGGATACTTGCGCGGGGCTGCCAATGAGCAGAGTTACGATTATTGGGTAAGCAAAGGGAAGACTCCCAAGGGAGGTTCGCCGGGCTCTACGTTCAGCATTGGCAGTTTCCAAGGGGGATTCGGAGAGTTGGATTTCGGTGTAGAATGGTATCCTATACCGCACCAAGAAGGCGGTTTGTACATCTACGTGGGTGTAGGTTGCTACTTAGGTGCGATGTATTGCGACTTTGACAACGCGACGCACAATCCCGGCAAGTTGCTGAGTCCGGATATGGATGCGAGCGACATCAACCATGCTTATCGCAAGCCCGGTTGGCGCACCTGCATTACTCCCGTTGCCATAGGAGAGTTGGGCTATAGTTTCCGCCTGCAAGACGGGCATACGCTGACGGTGAAAGGTTCGTTGCACAACGGGCTGCTCAACGTGAACTCGAGCAATCCGGAGTTGGGTATCAACATGGACGGCTGGGGGCGCGGAGATGTGAACAAGGCTGATTTCTCTTACACGAGTTCCAGTATCAAGTATGATAATGTGGGTCAGAGCGCATGGGGACAGTTCACGGACGGTTATTTCACCGTGGGCGTGGCATACACGTTCAATGTAGGCGACGCAAGCAGCGGGAATGCTTACTATCGCGGCGGTAGCAGTAGCAGGGGCGGTAACAAGAACACGTTCGCCCGCTCCACCAAAGTCAACAAACGAGCAAGCGCATACAAGAAGAAAGTCAGCAAGAAGCGCAACAAAGCCTTCCAAGGTAAGAATAAGAGGGGTGGTCGCATTGCTTGGTAAACTCGGAAAACGTATTTTCTTACTCCTTATAAAATAGGCTGTCTAACTTGAATTGTTAGACAGCCTATTTTTGTATATGAACTATTTGCATGGGGTAAAAATCAACGCAAAACCTTTCGTTTTGTTCCAAAACGTCCGCAGGCGAGACGCCTGCGTCCCCAGTAGTTTTGCGCTTCAAGGTTCTTGTTAGACAGCCTCTTTTCGTGTGCGGGGGAGAGATGTCGAGGTGTCGGTACGGGGACGGCGAGGTATCGGCAATCACCCACTAATCACCCACTAATCACCCACTCTTTACTCGGGAAACATTCGGGAAGAGTTCGGGAAGGATTCGAGAAACATTCGGGCAAGTCTCAAGAAACGCTCCGGAAGGGCTCGGAGAGAGTTCGGAGAGAGTTCGGGTAAGTCTCTTGAGAGGTTCGGTTAAGGATGGGAATCCGCCGCAAGAAGTAAGGCTACAGGCAGTACACTCTCCTTGTTATCCTACGTATATCTTACGTATATCCTACGTATATCCTACGTGATGGTCTCGAGTTCGAGTCGGTGTGGTCGGCTGATTGTTTCGGGGACTTGACAGGGACTCGACAGGGATTTAACGAGGATTTGACGGGGATTTAAGGGGGATTTAAGGGGGATTAGGGCTGCAGTTCTTCTTGCACGGTGCTTATCTCCAAGGTGGTGCGGAGGTTGGCGTCGCGGTAGGAGCCCGTGAGGTAAGCGATGGTGTCGGCAGGTGTCAAGTCGCCCGTTTGGACCATGCGCGAGACGGTCTCGCGGAAGAGTTCTTTCTTGGTCTTTCCTTCCTGTGCGAAGGTGGCGTTCACTCCGAAACTGAGGTTGAGCGTGCGCACCAACTGCTCTTTGTAGCAAATAGCCACGATAGGCGTGTTGCAGCGGTAGGCAGCGAGGTTGCGCGCCATCTGTCCCGTGCCGCTGTCTATCACTATCGCCTTGATATTCAGTTGTTCCGCTGCGCGGATAGCCGCCTGCGCAAAGAACTCCCGCTCGGGGTGGTCTGCGCCCTTGCCCAAGGTGAATCCCGGCGCGTAGTCGCGGTCTTTCTCCGCCTGCTCCGCGATGTTTGCCATCGTGCTGACCGCTTGGACGGGGTACTTGCCCGTGGCGGTTTCTCCGCTGAGCATGACGGCGTCGGTGCGGCTGTAGATGGCGTTGGCGATGTCCGTTACCTCGGCGCGGGTGGGACGCGGGTTGGTAATCATGGAATGGAGCATCTGGGTCGCCACGATGACAGGCTTGCGCGCCCGCCGACACTTGCGGATGATGTCGTGCTGGATGCCCGGGATACGCTCGATGGGGACCTCGATGCCGAGGTCGCCGCGGGCAATCATAATGCCGTAGGAGGCAGCAATAATCTCGTCGATGTTGTCCACACCCTCCTGATTTTCAATCTTGGAGATGATATGCATGGGTTTCCCCGTCTCGTTGATGACGGCTTGAACAGCCTGCACATCTGCCGCAGAGCGCACGAAACTGTGCGCGATAAAATCCACGTCCATCGTTGCGGCGAAGCGGATGTTGCGGATGTCTTTCTCGGTGAGGGCGGGCAGGTCGATGTGCAAGCCCGGCACATTCACGCTCTTGCGCGCGCCCAGCACGCCGTCGTTCTGCACGGTAGCAAGCACCGTATCTCCCTGAATATCATATACCTGCATATCCAGCACCCCGTCATCGAACAGGATGTGGCAGCCCGTCTGCACATCGCGTGCGAATGCGGGGTAAGAGACGTAGATTTCCCCCTGCGTGCAGAGTTTGTCGGGGTTGCCGACTATCTGCACGCGGTCGCCTGCGCGGTAGGCGACGGGGTCGGCGCAGGAGGTAGTGCGAATCTCCGGTCCCTTGGTATCCAAGAGGATACCTATCTGCCGACTCACCGCACGGGTGTTCTCGATGATTTCACGCATGCCTGCTTCGTCGGCATGCGCCGTGTTGATACGGACGATGTTCATGCCGGCGTCGTACAGCCCTTGCAGGAAGGGAATGTCGCACCGGCGGTCGCTAATGCTTGCTACAATCTTTGTTTGTTTCATATCGGGATATATTCAAAATTGCGCAAAGATACCATAAAAACACGAGATATGCAAATAATAATGAACAAAAAATGAAAATAAGAACAAAACTTTTGCGTATATGGAAAAAAAATTGTACCTTTGTCGCGAATTTGCAGGAGAGAGAAATGGCGAATAAACACAAGATTATCAACGACCCCGTTTTCGGTTTTTTGAGCATTCCGAATGATTTGCTATACGACGTATTGCAACATCCGCTGGTGCAACGGTTGATACGTATTCGTCAGTTGGGTCTCTCCTATTTGGTCTATCCCGGCGCTATGCACAGCCGCTTCTCCCACTCGCTGGGGGCGATGCACCTGATGAGCGAGGCGATAAGTTCGCTGCGCGGCAAGGGTGTGGACATCAGCGAGCAAGAAGCCACGGGGGCGCTGATAGCCATCCTGCTGCACGATGTGGGGCACGGTCCGTTCTCGCACGTGCTGGAGCACACCCTCGTGGAGGGCATTACACACGAGGAGATTTCGCTGATGATGATGGAGCGTATCAACCACGAGTTGGGTGCACGCGAACAGCAGTTGGCGATGGATGTGGCGGGTTCGTTTGAACGCACAGGACCGCTGGCAGAGGCGATAGCCATCTTCAAAGACGAGTACCCGCGGCATTTCCTGCATCAGTTGATTTCCAGTCAGTTAGACGTAGATAGAATGGACTACCTCTGTCGAGACTCGTTCTTCACGGGCGTGCAGGAAGGGCGCGTGGCGAGCGAGCGGCTACTGAAGATGCTGAACGTGGTGGACGACAGGCTGGTGATTGAGCAGAAAGGTATCTACTCGGTGGAGAAGTTCCTCGTGGCGCGGCGCTTGATGTACTGGCAGGTGTATCTTCACAAGACCTCTGTGGCAGCCGAGCAACACCTTATCAAGATACTCACGCGCGCGAAGGAGTTGGCGCAGCAGGGCATGCAACTGTTCTGCTCGTCGGCGCTGCACTATTTCCTCTACAACCACGTTACCGCTGATGACTTCTCGCTGAAGCAGTATGCGCTGCTGGACGACACGGACGTGCTGTCCGCCATCAAGGTGTGGATGTCGGCAGAGGATGTGGTGCTTTCCACGCTGAGCCGTTGCTTCATCAACCGCCAACTGTTCCGCGGCAAACTGCTGACGGCTCCGCTCACCGACGAAGAGAAAGCCATGCTGCGCGAGCACTATGCTAACCTGCTGCATATCAGCGAGAAAGAGACGGAGTACTTCTTCGTGGAGCACGTCTCCACTTCGAACACCTACTCAGAGAAAGACGACTCTATCGACATCCTCTACCAAGACGGTTCGGTGCGCGACATCGCCGCCGCCAGCGAGATACTCGACCTGAAAGCCCTCACGCGCAAGCCGCAGAAACTGTATGTGTTTCAGTTGGACCGCCTAACGGCTGAAAGACCGCTACGCTGAAAGACAAAAGACCACTCACTACGTTCGCTGAAAGACTGAATTACTTACGAATATACAAAACTGATTTATCCAACTCCCTCCCTCATAGGGAGGGACGGGGAGGGTCCCCATCTTTCATCCTTTATCCTTAATCCTTCATCCAAAATGCAATTTACTGCTCAACAAATAGCCGCCGTGTTAGGCGGGAAGATATACGGCAATGCCGAGGCTGCGGTGCACGATGTGGCACCTATCGAGAACGCGACCGAGGGGCGCTTGTCCTTCGTCTGCGAGGAGAAATACCTGCCCCATCTGGACACCACGGGGGCGTCTATCGTGCTGGTTACCGGCAGCCTGCTGACCGATGCCATCACGGCAACCGGTCGCGACGGGAAAGCCACCCTCATCGCCGTGGAGAACGCCCGCGGGGCGATGGCGCAACTGCTGAAGATGGTCGCCGAGGTGATGAACCCGCGCAAGCAGGGCATCGAGCAGCCCGCCTTCATCAGCGAGGGCGTGGAGGTGCCCGCAGACGCGTATGTCGGCGCCTTCGCCTACATCGGCAAGAACGTCCGATTAGGCAAGGGTGTGCAACTCTACCCGCAGACGTATATCGGTGATAATGTGCAGATTGGCGACAACACCACGCTCTACGCAGGGGTTAAAATCTACGCCAACTGCAAGGTCGGGAACGATTGTATCCTGCACGCAGGCGTGGTGGTCGGTGCCGACGGTTTCGGCTTCGAGCCCGACGCGCAAGGCGTGAATCAGAAGGTGCCGCAGATAGGCAATGTGATTATCGAAGACGACGTGGAAATCGGCGCGAACACCACCATCGACCGCGCCATGATGGGCGCCACCATCGTGCGCCGGAACGCCAAAATAGACAACCTCGTGCAGGTGGCGCACAACGTGGAGGTGGGCGAATCGACCTTCATGTGCGCGCAGGTGGGCGTGGCAGGCAGCAGCAAGATAGGCAACCACTGTATCTTAGCCGGACAAGTGGGCGTGGCGGGACACCTTGAGATAGCCGACCGCTGCGTCTTCGGCGCGCAGGCGGGCGTGGCAGGCTCCGTGCGCAAGCAGGGCATGTACCAAGGAACGCCCGCCATAGACGCGATGAACTGGCGACGCTCCTCCGTAGGCTTCAAACAACTGCCTGATATAATGAAGAAAATCAACGAATTAGAGAAGAAACTCTCAACTCTAAACACTCAACTCTAAACACTTTTATGAAACAGCATACGCTCCAATCGCCCTTCCATTTCGAGGGCAAAGGTCTGCACACAGGCTTGAACCTCTCCGCCACGTTCCTCCCCGCGGAGGCGAACACGGGCGTGCAACTCTGCCGCACCGACCTCCCCGGCAAGCCCACCTACCAAGCGCTCGCCGACTACGTGTCCGCCACCGAGCGCGGCACCGTCTTGGAGCGCGGCGCATGGAAAATCAGCACCGTGGAGCACGCGCTCTCCGCCCTCTACGCCATGGGCGTGGACAACTGCCTCATCGAGGTGGACGGACCCGAACTGCCGATTTTGGACGGCAGCGCCAAACTCTTCGTGAAAGCCGTTCAGCAAGCGGGATTGCAAGAGCAGGACGCCGAGCAGCAGGTGTTTGTCGTAACGGAACCTATTGAATATCAGTCGGAACACGGCAATAAAATGGTGCTTCTCCCCTGCGACCGGTTCGAGGCAGAGGTTACCATCACCTACCCCACGGGGCTGCTGCGCGAGCAACACGCCGAGTTGCGCGACCTCAGCGACTACCCCCGCGAGATAGCCGCCGCGCGCACTTTCTGCTTCGTCCGCGAGATAGAGCCGCTCATGCGCATGGGGCTCATCAAAGGCGGCGACCTGCAAAACGCGCTCGTCATCTACGAGACACCCATGTCGCAAGAAGGGCTCGACTACATGACCGACAAACTCGGGCAACCCCGCCTCGACGCCACCAAACTCGGCTACCTCTCCCCGCTCAACTACCAGAACGAGCCCTCGCGCCACAAACTGCTCGACCTCATCGGCGACATGTCGCTGCTCGGCTGCCGCATACAAGGCCGTATCATCGCGCTTCGCCCCGGACACACCTTCAACACACAGTGTTGCAGACAACTGCGCAACAAAGTGCTGAGTTGACACAGGCAAGAAACAATACAAAATACACCTTTTCGGATAAGAAAACAGGAACATTCCTTTCCGTGTATTTTTCGCGGGTCTGTCGCGGGTCGACCGCGGGTCGTTCGCAGGTTCCCCGACACTCCGAAATTGTCCAAAAGGCTAATCATTAGCAATATGGAACATAGCAACATGAACTTCATCCATCCCGAAGCCAAACTGGACCCCACCGTACAGGTCGGTCCTTTCGTGTACATTGACAAAGACGTGGAGATAGGTGCCGGCACCGTCATCGATGCCAACGCCACCATCCTCGAAGGCACGCGTATCGGCAAGAACTGCCATATCTTCCCCTCCGCCGTGGTGGGCGCCATCCCCCAGGACCTCAAGTTCAAGGGCGAGAAGACCTATGTCTTCATCGGCGACAACACCACCATCCGCGAGTGCGCCACCGTCCACCGCGGCACAGCCAGCAAGGGAAAGACCGTAGTGGGCAACAACTGCCTCATCATGGCGTACAGCCACGTGGCACACGACTGCCTCCTCCACGACCATATCATCATGTCCAACGCCACACAGTTGGCGGGCGAAGTGGAGGTGGACGACTGGGCAATTCTCGGCGGCGGCACCCTCGTGCACCAGTTCTCGCACATCGGCGCACACGTGATGATTCAGGGCGGAACCCGCGTCAACAAAGACATCCCGCCTTTCATCATCGCGGCTCGCGACCCCGTTTCCTACTGCGGTATCAACTCCGTCGGACTGGGACGCCGCGGCTTCACCAAGGAGCAAGTGGCTGCCATACAAGACACCTACCGTCTGCTCTACATGTCCGGACTGAACGTGTCGCAGGCGCTGGACCAAATCGTGGCAACCCTGCCGCAGACACCCGAACGCGACCTGATAGTGGACTTCATCAAAGCCTCCCCCCGCGGCGTCGTGCGCGGAATCAATTGATAGTTGAGAGTTGAGTGTTGAGAGTTGAGTGTTGAGAGTCATTAAATTCCCATGTACACGAAACACTAAACACTCAACTCTAAACACTAAACACTCAACTCTAAACACTAAACTCTAAACTCTAAACACTAAACACTAAACTCTAAACACTAAACTTATCATCATGGAAGAGAAAAGTTTGAATTTCATTGAGCAGATTGTAGAGAAAGACCTGCAAGAGGGTAAGAACAACGGCAGAATACAAACGCGCTTCCCGCCCGAGCCCAACGGCTACCTGCATATCGGACACGCCAAAGCCATCTGCATGGACTTTGGTATCGCTGAGAAGTACAACGGCGTGTGCAACCTCCGCTTCGACGACACCAACCCCGTGAAAGAGAACGTGGAGTATGTGGACTCTATCATGCAGGATATCAAGTGGTTGGGATTCCGTTGGGGCAATGTCTATTACGCCAGCGACTATTTCCAACAACTCTACGACCTCGCCATCCGCTTCATCAAAGAGGGCAAAGCCTACGTGGACGAGCAGACCGCAGAGCAGATAGCCGAGCAGAAAGGCACCCCCACCGAGCCGGGCGTGGCGTCGCCCTTCCGCGACCGACCCGTGGAGGAGAACCTGCGCCTCTTCCAAGCCATGCAGAACGGTGAAATCCCCGACGGCAAGATGGTGCTCCGCGCGAAGATAGACATGGCGAACCCCAACATGCACTTCCGTGACCCCATCATGTACCGAATCATCACCACCCATCCGCACCACCGCACGGGTCGCCAATGGAACGTCTATCCGATGTACGACTTCGCACACGGACAGAGCGACTACTTCGAGGGCGTAACCCACTCCATCTGCACGCTGGAGTTTGTGGTGCACCGCCCGCTCTACGACTACTTCATCGACCAGTTTGCCGACACCGATTACCGCCCGCACCAGTATGAGTTCAACCGCCTGAACATCACCTACACCGTGATGTCGAAGCGCAAAATGCTCCAACTCGTGAAGGAAGGACTTGTCCGCGGCTGGGACGACCCCCGCATGCCGACCGTCTGCGGTCTGCGCCGCCGCGGCTACACGCCCGATGCCATCCGCGAGTTTATCAACAAGATAGGCTACACCAAGGTGGAAGGCATGATTGACTTGGGCTTGCTGGAGCACACCCTCCGCGAGAACCAGAAGGAGACGGCACCGCGCGTCTGCGCCATCTTCGACCCCGTCAAACTCATCCTCACCAACCGCGAGGCACAGCCCGAGACCATCGTGGCGGAGAACATCGACGGACACCCCGAGTTGGGCACCCGCGAGATGATTTTCGACCGCGAACTCTACATCGAACGCGGCGACTTCCAAGAGGTGGGCGACAAGAACTTCTTCCGCCTCAGCCCGGGCGGGCGCGAGGTACGACTCAAGAACGCCTACATCATCCAAGCCACGGGCTGCGAGAAAGACGCGGAGGGCAATATCACCACTGTCTTTGCGACCTACGACCCCAACTCCAAGTCGGGCACCGAGGGCGGCAACCGCAAGACCAAATCGACCATCAACTGGGTGGAGTGCCAATCGTGCGTGGACGCCGAGGCACGCTTATACGACCGTCTGTTCGCCGTGGAGAACCCGTCGGCAGAGGAAGGCGACTTCCGCGACCTGCTCAACCCGAACAGTCTGGAAATCAAGCAAATAAAGGTCGAGAGTGCGCTCCGCAAAGAGATGCACGCCACCGAGTACGTGGACGGCATTGCGCAGGTGAACCACTACCAGTTGCTCAAGCAGGGCTACTTCGTGGTGGACCCCGACACTACCGCCGAGCACCTCGTGCTCAACCGCACCGCCTCTCTCAAAGACAACTGGCAGAAATAAACCTAATTATGTATCTGTCAGGGCAATTATTGCCCTGACATAATTTTTTCTAAACCGATGAAGAAACTATCTATCTTATTGGCAATCATTGCCATGCCGCTGCTGACTTATGCTGCAGGCGACACCATCCGCATCGAAGCCGAGACCCTCGAACCCGTCCACTATGAGCAGTTTGGCGAGTGGTGCTTCGAGTTCAACAGCGCGACAGCCATTGACGGGCTCAACTACAAAGTGCAGTTCCAATACGTTTCGGACGAGGTAACGGGCACGTTCACCAAAGACAACGGATTGGTATCCGGTATCTTCTACAACTTCATTCAGTCTATCAGCGAAGAGGGAACGGTGAAGTGGATTCACCCCACCAGTCTGACTTTGACCGTGGCAAACAAGCCCACGCCCTACGAAGGGCTCTTCTACCTGACGCTGGACGCAGATTTCGTGGGCGATGACGGGAAGGTCTATATCGTGCACGGTGAGGCAGACCAAATCGTGCCACGCGACACCATCCAATACACGTTCTCCGAGACAGACCTGCACATCATCGGCGACACGGCATTCCAAGTGGTAGGCAGATTGCAAGATGGCACGGAAGCGGCTGTCAGAATCAACAACCCCGCCATCGTGGGAGCCTACTCGCTGGCTGACCTCGTTCTGGCAGGCACCTACGTGCACCTCCCTGATGGCAAAGAGGTTACGCTCCTCTACGACGACCACGACCTGGCTTCCCTGCTCTCGAGAGACACGGTAACGATGAAGGGAAAGCAATACCGCTTCCAATTCAGTTTCCTCGCTACCGACACGGTGCTCTACGAACTGCAAATGACCCACGACGTAGAGGCATACAAAGACACCGTAGACATCACTATCAACAACCTCACCATTGACGACTCAAATCTCACCTACTCGCGTACCTTATATTTAGACGGCTACAACGAGCAGTACGAGGTACTGATGGAGTTGGTTACCTTCTCCGTCAAGGGCACGGTGGTTGCGCCCGATGCCGTGGTGGGCATCACGAAGCACGCTCCGACAGGCGATTCGTACACATTCAGCCTCTATGCCGAAGTCTCCGTCGGCACGCAGAACGACTCTACTACCGTGCACGCGGAAGTCATCGCTACCGACTCGTCCTACTATCGAATTACCATGCGGCAGATGGTTGCACCTACCAAAGATACCATCGCACTTGCGTTCGACACCCGCGCCTACATCGTGCCCAATAGCAACGGCGGCAGTTTCCAGGTCTATAACATGAATGATGAGTACCTGATTTCGGTAGCGTTCCTCGCCGATAGTTTGGAAGGGGAGTTCTCCTCTCGCAATGGCGATATCATCTCCCAATACACCTATCTTCACCATGCCGTCCGTCGCCCTTCGGGCAAGATGGATACGGTGATTGCGAAGATTGCAGACACAGAGTGCGTGGTACGCCAGACGGCAGACAGTATCTTGGTGGATGCCGCAATCAAAGACTACGACGGCACGCTGTATCAGGTGGTGTTCTGGTATGCAGTCCCCGTGCCCAAAGACACGATAGACGTTACCATCGGCAAGGCAGCGTTCTACAACGCCTTAGAGTACGGTTCGTTCCAACTCTACGGTATGTCCAACGACAGTGCCTATATCGTTTCGCTCTGCCCCAACGCCGACACGCTCGCGGGCACGTGGACCATGGACGGTATGTTCAAGCACTCCGACTTCTACGATGTCTATACATTCATGTACAAACTGGACGCCAACCAAGTAGCAGCCGAGGTCATCTATCTGCTGGAAGGCGAAGCGACTGCTTTCGTGCGCAACGACACCGTGTTCATGGACGCACGTTTCATATGCTCGGACGACCGAATGTACAACCTCCACTTCGTTGCCGACACGCACACGCGTCTCCAATACGACGCCGAAGAGGGCGAGATAGACTACACTTTCTCGGCAGACGCAGAAGCAATGTTTATCACCAAGTATTTTGAAGACTACGGAGAGGTATTCCTTAGTATATTAGGTAAAGAGACCCCCTCTCCTTTGGCGCAGATAGGCTTCTTCATCGAGCAGATAGATGCCACCCATTTCTTGCCGGAGGGAAACTATCTCATAGACTACACCTATATGCCTGGCACCGTGGAGGCATCCTCGGGTGTGATGTACTACCAAGCTTATCCTTCCGTATTTGGATATCTGGACAACGATGGCTACTATGTTCAGCCCTTCTGTTTCTGGTTCTTCTTTAGCGGCAACGTCAGCATTCAGCATACCGCCAACGGCATCCGCATGGAGGTGAACGCGCTCAACTCCTACGACCGTCCTATTCACCTCGTCTATGAGGGCATGCCCATTATGGTGGAGGCCATAGAGGAAACGAATGTGGAAAACTCACCCGCAAAGAAATATCTGCAAAACGGTGAACTCCGCATTCGCCGCGCCGACGGTACTGTCTTCACTATACTTGGGCAAGAGGTAAGATAAGACCCACCCCGCCCCTCCCTACAAAGGGAGGGAGAAAATATAGTTACTTTTGTCTCATAAAGAAACTAATCTCTCTTACCCTCCCCCTCGTAGGGGGAGTTGGAGGGGGTCCGATTCTTATGGTTCTCAACTATATATGGATAGCACTCATCCTGATTGCGGTGGTGGTCGGGATAGTGCAAGCCGTGTGTTACGGCGAAGTAGGTATCTTCAGCGAGATACTCAACTCTACGTTTGCCAATGCAAAGACGGGTTTTGAGATATCCATCGGCTTGACGGGCGTGCTGTCGCTGTGGATGGGTATCATGAAGATAGGCGAGCAGGCGGGTGTCATCCGCTCTATGTCGCGCACCGTGTCGCCTTTCTTCCAGCGTCTCTTCCCCGAACTGCCCAAGGGGCATCCTGCTTTTGGCAGTATGCTGATGAATATCAGTGCGACCATGCTCGGCATAGACAATGCCGCCACGCCGCTGGGGCTGCAGGCGATGAAAGAGATGCAGGAGAGCAACACGGACAAGACCCGCGCCAGCAACTCGATGATTATGTTTCTCGTGCTGGTTACGAGCGGGCTGACCCTTGTGCCGGTGAGTATCATGACCTACCGTGCCCAACTCGGAGCCGCCAATCCCGCTGACGTCTTCCTGCCCATCCTCCTTGCTACCTATTTCGCCGCTATGGCGGGACTTATCTCCGTGGCTATCGCGCAGAAAATCAACTTGTTCAACCGTGTCGTGTTGGGCACGTTAGGCGGGCTGACGCTCTTCGTCGGCTTGGTGCTGTGGGCAGCGTTGTCGCTGCCGCAGGAGGTGGTGAGCAAATGGTCTGCCGTGCTGGCAGCGGTGATACTGCTGGGTGTCATCTGCTGGTTTATCATCGCGGGCATGGTGCGCAAAATCAATGTCTATGACGCTTTCATCGAGGGAGCGAAAGGCGGTTTCCAGACTGCTATCGGTATCATCCCCTACCTGATAGCCATGCTCGTGGCGGTGGGTATGTTCCGCGCCAGCGGGGCAATGGATATGCTGGTGAGTGGCTTAGGATGGGTATTCGCCGCCTGCGGGCTGAACACCGACTTCGTGCCGGCGTTGCCTACTGCCCTCATGCGTCCCCTCTCGGGTAGCGGCGCACGAGGCATGATGGTGGATGCCATGGTGCAGTACGGCGCGGATAGTTTCGTAGGGCGGTTGGTAAGCATCGTGCAAGGCAGTACCGATACGACTTTCTACATCATCGCCGTCTATTTCGGCAGCGTGAACATCAAGGACACTCGCTACGCCGTGCTCTGCGGACTGATAGCCGACTTCTTCGGAATCCTCTCTGCCATCATATTGGCGTATGTGTTTTTCTAGGACTCCCTCCAACTCCCCCTACAAAGGGGGAGGGAGATAAATTACCTTCGTCTGTGAGTTTTCAGAGTCGAAACTATTTTGTCCTTAATCCTATGTCCTTAATCCTTCATCCAGCAAAACGATTTATGATTACTTTTCTTACATACAACGGTAACGATGCGCCGACAGCGTTTGACTTGGCGGAAGTAGGGCTGAATACCCGTTGTGTGGCGCGGTGGATACGTGCCGTGGCGGCAGAGTACGGCTATAGCGTGGGCAATATCACCTACCTGCTCTGCAATGACGAGCAGATACTGGCGGTTAATCGTGAGTTCTTGCAGCACGACTACTACACCGATGTCATCACCTTCGACTACACCACCGCCCAATGCCTCAACGGCGATATCTTTATCTCGCTCGATACTGTGCGGAGCAACGCGGAGATGGTTGGCGCTACGTTTGACCACGAACTGCTGCGCATCCTCATCCACGGCGTGCTCCACCTCACGGGGCAAGCCGACAAGACTCCAGAGACCAAAGCGGAGATGACCCGCAAAGAGGAAGAAGCACTGCTTCTAATTAAGAATTAAGAATTAAGAAGCATTGCATGCTACCGCGGGCGAGACACCCGCGTCCCCAGTATTGAATTTCCCGATAATTCCAATAATACCAATAACTTAAACAACTAAAAATCAACTCTTATGAAACAAAACTCCGAGTATCGCGCACAAGCGCGCGCGGCATTAGAAGGCCGCTGGACAGAGGCTGTCCTCATGATTCTCATTTACCTCTTCTTGGCAGTCTTTCTCATCGTGCCGATGTGTGCTGTTGCAGATCACTTCACTATCCGCATACCATGGTTAGCCGAGTCTGCTTCCGGTTGGGTATTTCTTGCTATCATACTGCTCATCCTACCGTTGTACTATGGTTGTACCAATGCTCTCCTTTCCTGCTTGCGCAGCAATGAAGAGGAGACAAATTGTCTGCGCGAGATGTGGCATTTCTTCCGCCGCGACTACTCTCGCTCCGTACCGACTTTCCTTCTGAAAACGATATTGGTTAATCTGCTCTCTGCCGTTACACTGGGCATTGGAGGTGTCATCCTAGATTATGCTTATGCTATGGTACCTTACCTGTTGCGCGACTACCCTGAGTTAGGGGTACGCGAGGCACTGCGCACCAGCAGGCAGATGATGAAAGGGCACAAATGGGATTTGTTTGTGCTTAACCTCTCTTTCATTGGCTGGTTCTTTGCATGTAGCCTAACATTCGGTATAGGCGTGCTATGGGTGATACCGTACATGGACACCACCCATGCCGCTTTCTATGAAGATTTGAAGAACGAGTGTATTGAGGAGGAGTAATCCTCGCGCACGTCCATCTCCACGGGCGCGTTGAGGTAGATCGGCATGTTCTCCTCCGTGTGCCCTGCGGGGAAATTGAATACTACGGGATAACGATACGGCTCCACGGCGTGCCGTATCGTTTCATATACCGTGCACCCCATGGACGGGTCGTCCTCGCAGTCGCTGAACTGCCCCACAATCAGTCCGCTGATGTTGGCTAACACCCCGCTCAGCCGCAGGTTGTTCATCATGCGGTCAATATGGTAATGCCGCTCCCCTACGTCCTCGATGAAGAAAATTGGTGAGGATAAAGGATTAAGGACACAGGATGAAGGACTTATTACCTTTGTCTCTGAGGTACCCCCGCCCCCTTCCCCCTCCCCGCAAGCGGGGCGGGGGAGTTCATAGTCGGAACTATTTAGTCTTTTATCTTTTATCCTGAATCTTTCATCCAATCCATACTCCGTCCCTTGCAAGCCGTATAGCACACTCAGGTTTCCGCCCATGAGTGTGCCTTTTATTTTGCCTGCCCTATTGAGCGGGTGCGCAGGGAGTTCATAGTGCAAAGCCTCATGTGCCAATGCCCGTTGCATTTCCTCCCTCCCTTTGTAGGGAGGGGCGGGGAGGGTCATAATCCCCTTGCACATCGGCGCGTGTATCGTAACTTGTCCTGTGCGGGCGGCGAGGAGGTGGAGGGCGGTGATGTCCGAGAAGCCGATGATAGGTTTGTGGATGGGGGGTATGCGGTCGATGATACGCTGCAAGCCGTAGCCTCCACGGGCGCAGAGCACCATATCCACCGCGGGGTCTGCTAGTGCGTCAGCCAAGTCTGCCACGCGGTCGTCATCGCTTGCGGCGAATCGCCCGACCTTTCCGCGGGCGTGTGCCGCCTCGCTCACCTCGTAGCCCCACCCGCGCAGCACCTCCGCCGCACGGTCAATATACTCGGGGTCTATCGCCCCCGAAGGCGAAACAATCTTTATCATAGGCTCTCTGTCTTCTCCCTGTTTACCCCGACGTGTCGGGGACCTATCGGGGACGTGTCCGGATTCGCCTGCAAAGATACTGCTTTTTTCGGAATTAAGCAAACGAATCCGCACTTTTCCGAGTACATAGTTAGTGATTAGTTAATGATTAGTTAGTTATTAGTTAGTTATTAGTTAGCGATTAGTTAGTGATTGACGAGCGGATTTCGTGTGTCTTTCGATACCTTATGCCCCTCCCCTGTCCTCCCATAAAGGGAGAACGACCCTATCCGTCCCTCCCTTAAAAAGAGAGTGCCGACCCGCGATAGACCCGCGAAAAAACAGCGGGCGGGAAAATATGTTTTGCAGCACAAAACCTGATTTTTCCGTTCCAAACACTTGCATATTTCTGAAAAAAGCAGTATCTTTGCACCCGCAGTGGATGAATGGGAGTACATATTTTATTAGAAGCGTTATAAGCCGAACTTGATTATCTGAAAAACTTCGACCCTTTTTGGAAAATTCTATTCAAGCACAGCCTATGCGCTCACGCCGCGAGGCGTGGGCTTTTGTGCATACATTTGAATAGAATAGGTAGTCGAAGACCTCAGATAATCAAATGAAGCGAAACGAAAGTTCACGCTTTTTTGTTGTTACAGAAATTCTCCCAATCCCCTATGGGTAACATAACTGAATAATACAACATAGGAATAGTAACCTTCACGGCAATAAATCAAAACAACACAATATATTAACAATAAACACAAAATGCTTTATGAAAAAGTTATTCTTGTTAGTAGCACTATGCGCGAGTGCTCTGTCGCTCAACGCAGGCGTAGTCTATGTAGCACCTGCTGGTGCAGGAGACGGCACGAGTTGGGAGAGCCCACTCGGAAACATTCAAGATGCTATCAAGCAAGCCAAGTTGGATGAGACCGGACAAACGGATGTATGGCTGAAAGGTGGTACGTACATGTTGGATAGTACTATCGTTCTGCGCGACTCCGTGAGCCTATACGGCGGTTTTGCGGGCACGGAGACCACTATTGACGAGCGTGCAAAAAATAGCAACGACCCGTGGGACTTTGCCAACCTGACCATCATTGACGCGCAAAACAAAGACATTCCTTGCGCTAAAGCGAACAAAAGTGGCGGCTACGTGCAACCACTAATAGTAGATGGTGTAGTCTTCCAGAACGGTCGTGCCCTCGCTGCTAACTTCGACAATGGTGGTGGTATCCGCCTGAACTTGAATGTTACTCTCCAAAATTCTATCGTCCGCAACTGCTACTCAGATAATGCCGGTGGCGGCGTGCAGATGTACCCGGGCGGCAACATGCACGGCTGTCTGCTGGAGAACAACCGCCAAGAGACAGGTAGCAATGGTGGTGGTGCAGTGAACCTCAGCACGAGTACGAGCGGTGTGGAAGCCTACATTACGAACTGCGTTTTCCGTGGCAATTCGACCAATGTGCGTGGCGGTGCTATCAACTGTCAAGGTTATACGGACTACTATATTGATGCCTGCACGTTCTACAACAACTATGCTGTAGATGCCAAAGGTGAACTTACCAATGGTGGTGCTATTCATGACTATGGTTCTCAGAAGAGCCATATCACAAACTGCGTAATCTTCAACAACAGCGGAAAGCAGGCTATCTATCTGAAAGCCAATGAGTTCTACAACAACACGCTGGTAAAAAACGTAGGTAACTTATGGATTGCAGCAGGCATTTCAACCGGCAAAGTTTGCAACAACATCGTATGGAACTGCTACACCGCTGCCGATGAGGCTACTCCTACCAGCATTGCAGGCAACGTCATCAACGGGCTCACCGTACTCAACAACTATACCTACAACCCCGTGCCCGACATAAAAAGTTGGGTATTGTCCACAGACCCCGATGTAGCAAACAGCAATGTACAGTTTGTATCGAACACGACCAACGGCGATTTCACCCCTACAGAAGGTACCGACTACGGCAGTAAGTCGCTGGTAGGTCCCCATTTCCGCAAACTGAGCAACTTCTCGGGCGCAGTGCTCGCTGACGATGCTGAGACTAAGGCGGCTCAATTAGCACAGTTGGACAGCGTGGACTTGCATATCTCTACGTCTTCTGCATTGCTCAATGCAGGTACTGACAGCGCCTTTGTAGAGGCAGACCGCGACGGCAACCACCGTCCGATGGGTCGTCGAACAGACGTTGGAGCATATGAAGCACTCACCATTACCAACACAGCAAAAGACCCGTACACCATTGCTGAGGCTATTGAGTTAACCCAGGCCGGTGTTGCACTTACAGATAGTGTATATGTAATTGGTGTTGTGGACTCCTTGCAATACTCAGCAAAATATAAAGATGTTAATGTGTGGATAAATGATGGTTTCAACCGTATGGAGTTCTATGCAATGTATGGCTTCAACCGTGATTCTATTGATTCGGAAGAAGACCTTGCAGCATTGGTATCTGTAGGCGATACGTTGGTTGCTAAGGGGACGCTGAAATACTATGCAAAAGGCGACATTTACGAACTGGACAAGGGTTGCTATGCTATTGAGGTACGCAAGAATGTGAATATTACGTACCATACGGTGAAACTGCACGGGAAAAGATTAGATGTTTCATATGAGTATATTGACAATTATGGAGATATTCAAAGTGAGTATCTTGGAGGATGGATTGAAGATATGGAGTTAACCATTCGCCATGGATTAAATGTTAGTGTGTATGAAAGCACCTCAGGTCATTGCGATAAGTTCTTAGGTTGGAGCGATGGCGTTACAGAAAATAGCCGAACAATAACGATTACAAGCGATACTACTATCACTTCAGAAGTCTATACTCAGACCACTACTATCAATGTTTTCGGTGCGGGGGAAGGCGGACTTTTCTATTGCAATGGTGAGTATTTAGGTGATTTTTCTGTCACCGGTTCATGCGATGGTTTCTGGTTAGATATTGAGGCTCGCGCAAACGACGGGTACTATTTTGCCGGTTGGAGCGACGGATATCCCAACTCTGATAGATATATCCATGTTTATTCCGATACGACTATTACGGCTATCTTTAAGAAATACTGCACCGTAACTATCAATGGTGGTGCTGTAAG
>JBJECJ010000064.1:0-36507 GCA_051870955.1 Paludibacteraceae bacterium
AACGTTATTTAACGATTTATAAATTTAATGCGAAATTTATCGCAACAGTACTAATCGGTTAACATGAATAATAACATACATATACACGGATATTTGGCGGGCGTAGGTAGCTTGTTGCTATGCGCTGTGTTGTCGGGTTGCCAATGGTTTGAGCAGAAGCGGATGACGGGCGTAGCAGTAGCGTTGAACGGGCAATATCTGTATCAATCAACGCTGGATTCATTGAGTTTCGGGCTGTCAAGCGAAGATAGCGCAAGGGTGGTGGAGTTGTATCTGAAGCAATGGGCGAAAGACATACTGGTGTACGATAAAGCCAAAGGAGCGGCAGACAAAGAGATAGAGGCACTGGTGGAAGATTACAGGCGGTCGCTCTATGTGCATGCCTACGAGCAGGAGTTAGTGGAGCGACGCATGCCGAAACAGGTGGCGGACACGGTGGTAGAGCAGATATACGCGGCACATCCGGAGAAGTTCGAGTTACGCGAGAGTTTAGCGAAAGGTGTGCTGATAGTGGTGCCCAACGGTGCCCCCAACATGAAGAAACTGCGGGAATGGTTGACCGACCTGAACGAAGAGAACATGGAGAACATTGAGAAGTTCGCATACAACTACGCCGTCGGCTACGAGTTGTTCACCGACCAATGGCGCACGGGGCAACAGTTGTTGTTGTCAATGCCATTTGAGCGCGATGAGTTGAACCGCCTGCTGCGCAGCAAGCAGCAGATAGAATTGCAGGACTCGCTGGCGACCTATATCTTGCAGGTTACCGACAAACGTATGGCAGGCGAACCGATGCCGATAGAGTATGCCCGTCCGGAGATAGAGAAAGCCGTACTGAGCCAGCGGAGAGTGCGCTTCTTGCAAGAAGAGCGGGAACGGTTGTACGAAGAAGCCCTGCGGCATAAGAAGATACAGTTTTTTGAATCACATTGATTAGGAACAAAAACGTCCAATAATACGCACAAAAACGAAACAAAAATTTCTTTTTAACAGATAGTTCCGAAACTATTCAGGTGTTTTTCTTTCTAACATATAATTATCGTGTAATTATTCATTAATTCTTTCCTAATTACAAAAAAAACATTTTCACTTCTACAGATATTTCCAAAAATTATCCAGATATTCTCTTTTTAACATATAATTATCGTGTAATTATTCATTAATTCTTTCCTAATATTCTCGTGAAATTATTCTTTAATTGCTTATCAATTTGTGAGATATGAATCGGTTTTTCAAGATAGCGGTGGCGCTGTGGTGCGCGGTTATGGTCAGCAATGCCCTCCGTGCGCAAGACAACGTGATAGACGAGGTGATATGGATTGTGGGCGACGAGGCGATACTGCGCAGCGAGGTGGAGGAAGAGCGGCTGCGTGCCCAATACGAGGGACAGCAGATAGCAGGCGACCCCTACTGCGTGATTCCCGAGCAGATAGCCATTCAGAAACTCTTTCTGCACCAAGCGGAGTTGGACTCTATCTACGCCAACGAGTCGTCGGTGAGCCATCAGGTGGATATGCGTATGAACTACTATATCTCGCAGATTGGTTCGAAAGAGAAGATGGAGGAGTATTTCCGCAAGACCAGCAGCGAGATACGCGAAGAGATGATGACCAGCGTGCGCAATCAGATGATTATCCAGCAGATGCAGCAGAAACTGACGGAGCATATCAAACCCACGCCGGCGGAGATTCGTCGCTACTACAACAGCCTGCCCGCCGACTCGATCCCGATGATGCCGGCACAAGTGGAGGTGCAGATACTGAGTTTTGAGCCGCCCGTACCAGTGGAAGAGACGGAGCGTATCAAGGGACGTTTGCGCGAGTTCACCGAGCGTGTTACGAGCGGGAAAGCCGATTTCGGCATGCTGGCGCGGCTGTATTCGGAAGACACCGAGTCTGCCAAGCGAGGCGGAGAGTTGGGCTTCGTGGGCAAAGGGCAGTTGGTAAGCGAGTTTGCCGATGTAGCGTTCAACCTCAACGACCCGAAGAAGGTGTCGCGTATTGTGCAGACGGAGTATGGCTACCATATCATCCAACTGATAGAGAAGAAAGGCGAGCGTATCAACTGCCGGCATATCCTCCTGCGACCCCGCGTGAGTACAGATGATAAGATAAAGGCTATCAACAAGTTAGACACCATCGCCACGGCAGTTCGCAATGGAGAATATACCTTTGAGCAAGCCATCATTCATTTCTCGCAAGACAAGAACACCGTGATGAACGCGGGATTGATGACCAATCCCAACACGGGCAGCACGCGGTTTGAATATCAGGACCTCCCCGCCGAGGTGGCGAAACAAATCTACACCATGCAAGAAGGGGACATATCCGCTCCGTTCGTGATGATGGACCAAACGAAGAACAAAGAGGTGTGCGCCATCGTGAAACTGCGCAAGAAGACAGATATGCACCGCGCGAACCTAACCGATGATTTCCAAACGATAAAGGGTATGCTGGAGCAAAAGCAGGCAGCAGAGTTCATCCACGACTGGATATTGCAGAAGCAGAAGAACACCTTTATTCAGATTGACCCGAAATGGGCAGGCTGCGATTTTGAATACCCCGGGTGGATACACGATTAAGGAAAGGGACTGTTTATTGTGAGAAGATGGAGGCACATAGCGTTTCTATGTCTGTGTTGTTCGGTACACGTTGCAGCACAGACATTGGTGTATCTGGAGCACTCTGAGACACTTAGTTTCGACCAAGAGCGGATTGCTAATGCACAGATACTTCGCGGGAACGTGATTTTCCGCCATGAGGACGCCTTGATGTACTGCGATTCAGCGTATTTCTACGACCAAGAGAACTCGTTGGATGCCTTCGGGCATGTGCGGTTTGAGCAGGGGGACACGCTGAAAGGATACGGGGATAAGTTGTTCTACGACGGCAACACGAAGTTGGCACGTTTGCGCCGCAATGTGCGGCTGGTGCACGGACAGGCAGACAACCCCACGGTACTGACCACCGACAGCCTCAACTACGACCGTGCGCGCGATGTGGCTTACTACTATTCAGGCGGCACGATAGCCGACAGCCTGAACACCCTGCGTTCCGTCCGCGGGAAATACTATCCCAACAGCAAACAGGCTGTGTTCAGCCAAGAGGTGAGATTAGATAACCCGAAGTTTGTACTGACAAGCGATACGCTGCTTTACAATACCGAGACGAAGATAGCCGACTTGGTCAGCCCGTCCACCATCGTGTATGAGGAAGAAACGAACATCTATTCTTCATTGGGATGGTACAACACAGAGACGGAACAATCGATGTTGCTCCAACGGTCGGAGGTGGTACATTCGGACGGCAAATCGATGACGGGCGATACCATCTACTACGACAAACGCGTCGGGCACGGGCGTATCATCGGAAACATGGAGATGCGCGACACCGTGCAGAAAATGACGCTCTACGGCAATTTCGGCGAGATGTTCGACGACGGCGACTACGGTTATGCCACAGACAGCGCACTGGCGGTGGACTGGTCGGAGGAGGACTATGCTTATATGCATGCCGATACGCTCTACACCGAGACCGTACATTTCCAGCCCGACTCCACGGAGCAGGACAGCACCTATCGCAAGATGCGGGCGTATCACAACGTGCGGCTCTATCGGGTGGACTTGCAGGCGGTGTGCGACTCGCTGGACTACAACAGCCGCGACTCGGTGATGACACTCTATTCCGACCCCGTCTGCTGGAGCGATGAGAATCAGATGTCGGCGGACACTATGCGGGTGTATATGCGAGACGGCGTGGTGGACTATGCACACGGCATCAACAATGCGATTACCATCAAGCGCGAGGCACGCGATTATTTCGACCAAATGGCGGGCAAAGAGATGTTTGCATACGTGCGAGATGGTGAGTTGCGGCAAGTGAACGTGAACGGCAACGCACTGACCGTGTTCTATCCCAAGCAGGAGGATGGCTCTTTCTTTGGCATGAACACCACGCAGTCCAGTTACGTAAAGGTCTTTCTTGAGAATCAAGAGATACACCATATCGTTATCCTACCGCAGCCGCAGGGCGTGATTTATCCGATGGAGCAGATTCCTGCGGGCAAAGACAAGTTAGCAGGATTCTTTTGGGCTGAGCAAGAGAGACCATTGAAACCCGGGGATGTGTTCCTACGCCCAGCACGTACACCACGACCCGGGAGCGGAGCTATGAGTGCCACTGAAGAAATAGAAGTGCCGATGAAATCGGAAGAAATCGAAAATAACGCCCCCAAGACTGAGGGGAAGATGCGAAAGAAAGCAGCGAAATAAGATAAACCGACTATATGAAAAAGATTTTAGCAACATTATGTATGTGCGTAGCGGTGGCAACCGCCGCTGTGGCACAAAATCTGCCGCAGGGATTGGGTATTCAGATTGGCTTTGCCGAACCCATCATGCGGCTTAACTCATCGGACCCCAATATGCCCAAAGACTCGCTGGTGAACAAGACGATTATGAACGGTCTGAAAGTGGGTCTGGTGTACGACGGAACGATTATCAAGGGCTTTGGTGCCACCGTGGGTATCAACTATACGTTTGCAGCGGGTAGTACCAACTGGACAACACCCAACGTTATACAGCAACTAACCAAGACACGGACAAAAACGACCTACAACCAACTAGAGTTGTTTGTGGATTGGCAGTACAAGTTTGAGATTGCCAAAGAGACCTATATCATCCTCTATACGGGTCCGTCTATCCAGTGTGCCATAGAAATGAGCAAACGAGAATTTGAGAAAAATGAAGGTACAGGAGTAGTCTCTGACAAAGGAAAAATTTCTTGCTTCGATTACACAGACGATAAGGTAGTGCACGACTATCAGCGCATGAACGTAACGTGGGGCGTAGGCGCAGGCTTTCAATACCAACGCTATTTCCTGCGCGGCGGTTACGATTTCGGATTGATGAACCCATATAAAGTAGGCAATTTCAACGAGATGGGTTATTCATTAGACAGGCGCACCCGCGGACGGCTTGACCAATGGAACATCCGATTGGGTATCTACCTCTGGAACAACTAAAAAACCTATGATTCCCCGCGAAGTCATCGATAGAATTTACGCCGCTGCCAAGATAGAGGAGGTAGTGGGCGATTATGTTACCTTGCGCCGTCGCGGGGCGAACTTGATTGGGCTGTGCCCGTTCCACAACGAGAAGACAGGTTCGTTCACGGTAAGCCCGAGCAAAGGTATCTACAAGTGTTTCGGTTGCGGCAAGTCGGGGCACGCAGTGGGCTTCATCATGGATATTGAGCAATGCTCGTATGTGGACGCTATCAAGCAGTTGGGGAAGAAATATCACATTGATATTCCCGAGCGCGAGATGACCCCCGAGGAACAACAGCGACAGGACGACAGAGAGTCGATGTTCGTGGTGAACGATTTCTGCAACCAGTGGTTTCAAGACCAACTGTGGAACACTCCAGAGGGGCAAGCGATAGGTCTGAGTTACTTCCGCGAGCGGGGACTAAGAGATGATATCATCCGCAAATACCAATTAGGCTACTCGCCGGAAAAAGGGTCTCCGCTGATGGCGGCGCTCAAACAAAAAGGTTTTCAGGAGAAGTATATTGTGAACAACGTAGATACCAAGATTGGTACCGGCGTTTGCGGCAAGAGTGAAGACGGCAGATTGTACGACCGTTTTCGCGACCGCGTGATGTTTCCTATCTTCACCGTTTCTGGCAAGACAGTGGCGTTTGCGGGGCGCATCATGAAGAAGAAAGATAATGTAGGGAAATATATCAATTCGCCCGACTCCATCATCTATTCCAAGACCAACGAACTCTTCGGACTTTTCCAAGCCAAGCAGGAGATTGCCCGCAAGGACTTGTGCTACTTGGTGGAAGGACAGATGGATGTTATCTCGATGTATCAGTCGGGTATTCAGAACGTGGTCGCCAGCGGCGGCACTGCGCTGACCAAACCACAGATAAAACTGATACAACGCTTCACCAACAACATCACCGTGCTTTACGATGGCGATGCCGCGGGTATTCATGCGGCATTGCGAGGCATCGATATGTTTTTGGAAGAAGGGTTTAACGTGAAAGTGGTGTTGCTGCCCGATGGAGAAGACCCCGATTCGTATGCACAGAGCCATAATGCGTCCGATTTCATCGAGTATATCCAAACGCACCAGACCGATTTCATTCGCTTTAAGTCCGCGTTGCTGAAAGAGGAAGCCGGAGGCGACCCGCAGAAGCGCGCCAACCTGATAAAAGACGTTACGCAATCTATTGCGCAAATACCCGATATGATTACCCGTCAGGTCTATATCAAGGATACAGCGGACAAGTTGCAGATAAACGAGCAACTGCTCACACGGGAAGTAACACGCCTGCGCCAAACCAAAGCCTCAGAGGCACGCAAACAGCAGGAAGAGCAGGAGCGACTCGCCGCTTTTGCCCGAATGGACGAGCAAGCGGAAGAAAGACGAAATACCGATGAAACCGCGGATAATCGCACTATTCCAACAAGTGTACGCGCTACCAGTCGGCTGGAAGAGAACTACCGCAACTTGCTGCAAGTGGTAGTGCGATACGGGGAGCGTCCGCTGTATCAGTTGGAAGACGGGACGTTTATCAGCGCAGGAGACTATATATTGGGGCAGTTGGCAGCCGACCAGATAGCCGCACCCAATGCGTTGTTCGCTAAGATAATAGATGAATTTCAGGCGCACAGCCACGAAGAAGGCTTTGTAGCAGAAACGTTCTTTAAGTTTCACACCGACCCGCAAGTGAGTGCGTTGGCAGTAGATTTGATAGCAGAGCGGTATCAATTGAGCCAGATGTTTATGAAGCAGACGGTATCGGAGAATGTGGTGAAGAAGATAGAGGACAACACGGAGATACAGCAGTTGCCCACCACCATCACCAACCTGCTATTGGAACTGAAACTGACCGTTGTGAACGAGCGCATTGATGAGTTGGAGCAACAGTTGAAGGAGGCACAGCACGAGAACGATTGGGATAAGATGAAACCGCTGCTGGCATTGCAACCGCAGTTGCTCAGCGTGCGCAATGAGTATTGCAGATTGTTGGGGAATAGGGTGATGAACTGAGTTGGAACCAAGAACCAGGAACAAAGACTAACTTGTACATTACATTATGTTATTTGGTGAGATTGCATATGGTCCTATCCATTCAAGGCGTTTGGGGACATCGTTGGGAATGGAGTTGATGCCGTTGACCGACAAACTATGTACGTTTGACTGCATCTATTGCGAGTGCGGGTTTAATCAGCCTGTGTCGCATCCTATATTGCCCACGAGGGAGGAAGTGAAGACCGCATTGGAAAAAAAATTACAGACTTTGGCTGCAGAGGATGTTCTGCTTGACGTGATTACCTTCAGCGGCAACGGCGAGCCCACGCTGCATCCCGATTTTCTCGGTATCATCGAAGATACATGCCACTTGCGCGACGTGTATTGCCCACAAGCGAAAGTATCGGTACTGAGCAATAGCACACAGTTAGGGCGGAAGGATGTGGTGGAGGCATTGCGCTTGTGCGACAATAGGATATTGAAATTAGACTCTGCCATTGACACCACTATGCGGCTGATTGACCAGCCGGTGAATAGCAACCTGACCGTAGCGCAGATAGAGGCATATCTGTCCGTATTCAACGGTGATTTCACGCTGCAGACCTGTTTCCTGCGCGGTGAGCATCGGGGGCAGCGGATAGATAACACCACGACAGAAGAACTGACTGCATGGTATGCCGCAGTGGAGCGGTTGCAACCCAAGCAGGTGATGATATACGTGATAGACCGCGTCACGCCCGTGAAGACACTGGAGAAAGTGAGCAAGGAGGAGATGGAGCGCATCGCCGCGCCATTGAGGGAAAAAGGAATAGACGTTGTGGTTAGTGCATGAAAGTATTGGTAGCACCATTGAACTGGGGACTGGGGCATGCCGCGAGATGTGTGCCGCTGGTTAATCGCTTCTTGGCACAGGGCGATGAAGTGGTGCTGGGCGGAGACGGCGAGTCGCTGGTACTGCTGCAAAAGCACTTCCCTACTCTATCGGTGGTGCGTCTCGCTGATTTATCTTTATCTTATTCAGCAGGCGGAAGCCAAGTGGGGGCAATGTTGCGAGCATTGCCCAAGATTGTGCGTGCGGCTTGGGCAGACCACCGTTTGTTAGGGGAACTATTGGATAGAGAACACTTGGATTTGGTAGTCTCGGACAATCGGTTCGGGTTGTCCTCTCGGAAGACACGGTGCGTGTATGTTACTCACCAGTTGCATATCCGTTTGCCTCGTATGTATCGATGGTTAGAGCCGCTAGCGGAGCGGCTGCACGGATGGGTTGGTCGGCACTATGCGGAGGTGTGGGTGCCCGACTACGAGGATGTAGAAAGAAGCCTGTCGGGGGAGTTAGGGCATTCCAAGAAGCAGCGCTACGGAACGGTCCGATATATCGGACCTTTATCACGGTTTGAGGGAAAAAAAAATCCGATGAAACCGAGCAGAATCGGCAGTTTTGAGGTAGTGACGGTATTGAGCGGGTTGGAGCCTCAACGGAGTATGCTGGAGGAGGAGATAGAGAACCGATATGTCGGCAGAGAGGAGCGGGTGCTGATTGTGGAAGGGAAGCCGAGCAAGCCTATGCTGCAAGCAACCAAGGCAAACATTACCATTGTGCCCTATATGGACGATGCACAACTGATGGCAGTATTGCAACAAGCGCATCGAATCATTGCCCGTTCGGGGTATTCCACGATTATGGATTTGGCAACATTGCATTTATTAGATAGGGCTGAACTGATTGCTACCCCCGGGCAGCCGGAACAAGAATATCTGGCTCAGAGAGTGGAAAAACTACCGTAAATTGCACTTTTTTGAGTACAAAATGGAAAATCCTGCATGGATAATTTGTGTATATCAAAAAAAAGCGGTATCTTCGCGCACTTTACCGTAAACGTGCCTAAATTGCTAATTATCGGATATGAGTCAGTCAAACAACCTATTGTCTCGCATGGCGAGTCGTATTGCAAAGAAGCGCAAGCACTTTTATTGGGCATTGCCTTTGTGTTTTGTCGTCGTATTTGCCCTAATGCTCTGTATTCCACGTTCTTACTCCAGTAGTTTTTCCTTTGCAGAAGAGAGCCAGCAGGCGATTGAACATTATCGCGTGATGACCCTGAACGACCCTGCTAATTACGATTTGGGGCTTGCACAAACACAAAGCGCCATTGACCGTTTCGGATACGGGGAGTTGATTTATTCTTCCCAGTTTCTGCAACCGCTCTTCTTGATGCCCGTCAGCACGTTAGACGGTAAGTTTGAGGGCACATATGCCGATTATGTGTACAAAGAGATGCGGAAACCCTTTTGGTCGACAGCCAAAGCGTGGATAATGGGTCTGTTCAGCAGTAAAGAGAAAGACCTCTCTCCCGTGCAGCCGGAAAAAGACGGACTGAGTCTGAGCCGTCGTCAGGCAGGTGTCTTGGCGGATATCCGTAAGCAAATCAGTTTTAAGATTGATGACCACACGGATGTGGCTACGGTAGAAGTCCGTACCCAGGACCCTCAGGTAAGCGCACAAGTGGCGCATTATATCGAGCAACAATTGTATCAGTTTGCAAAGCGTTATCAGCAGCAGAAGATGCAACAAACTCTAAACCAAATAGTTACTATCACGCAAGATGCTGAACAGGCATGGCATGAGGCGGAGCGTACTCATGCGTCGGATGTACTTCTGCGCAAAGGTATCTACGAATCGTTCTACCGTCAGCAGTTGGTATATCAGGCACAGATGATGTCGCACTCTGCGTTGGTTACACTATCAGACCCGACTATCAATTACCGTCCTGTTGCTCCGCGCCGCATGTTGGTGTCGTTGTTGGTCACTTTCTTGGTAGCGTTGGGGATGGGTGCATGGTTTTGCCGACATGAGATAGCCGAGGCTTTGTAAACAGTGAATCTACGAAAGATTACAGATAGTGCTTTGGCGCGCGACTCTTTTTGGGCTGTCGTGGGCAATGGACTTGGCAACGCGTTTCTGCTGTTGGCGGGTATTTTTATTGCCCGCTTTTTAGGCAAGGATTTGTACGGTGAGTACGGGGTGGTAAAAACCACGATGATGTATTCTGCCACCTTCGCCACCTTTGGTCTGGGTATCACTTCTACGAAATTTCTGTCGGAGTATCTGCAACAAAAGAAGCAATATGCATTGTCTATCATGCGCGACTCGTTGCGCGTAACGTTTGTGTTCAGCGTGTGCATTGCGGTTCTTATTTTGTTAGTCTCCCCCTATCTCAGCAATTACCTCAAGCACCCGTCCTTAGCCTTGGCATTCCGCATGCTCAGCGGTATCATTGTGTTTAAGGCGTTGGTTACCACGCAACAGGGCATATTAGCAGGGCTGCACGCTTTTCGCGCGGCAGGTATCAATAACATCCTGGCGGGCGTGAGTATGTTGGTTCTCAGTGTACCGCTCACCTATTGGTTTGGTTTGCGCGGTGCATTAGGGGCATTGATGGCATCCCAGGTTATTGCCTGTATCCTCAACCATTTCTCTATTCGTCGATGTCGTGCTGCACTCGTAGAAGAACAACAAACCGACCACTCTTTTGTGCGGGAGTTGGTTTCTTTCTCGTTCCCGATAGCGTTGCAGGAGAGTTCGTTCACTATCTGCAGTTGGCTGGGTATCATGCTGCTAACTCGCTATGCAACCGTGGGCGATGTGGGAATATTCACTGCCAGCCTGCAATGGAACGTTATCATCATGATGATTCCCACGCTCTTGTCCAACGTGGTGTTGGCGCATTTATCCGGCACTACACACCACAGCGAGACACACAAAGCAACTATGCGGCGTATGTTGTTGGTGAATGTGGTCTGTGCCGTCCTCCCTTTTGTGGTCATCTATCCGTTGAGCGGCTATATCTCGCAACTATACGGCAGTGAGTTCGATACTATGACTTCCGTGCTTCGGATACTACTGTTGGACGCACTCCTATTCAGCATCACAACGGTGTTCAAGTCGGAATACATTGCACAGGGACACAACTGGTTGCTTTTTGCCGTGCGTGCTGTCAAAGATGTGCTGTTGGTCGTTATGGCTTATTTCCTGCTCACCGGTTCGTTGTCGCTACCCGGTGCCGTATGCTATGCTACCGCCTATATTGCTTCGTCTGTACTATATTTACTGCTGATTGTAGGCATCTATTTTGCCTCTGGAATGCACCGCACCCAACACGCATAGTCCCTCACAAGATACGCACGTACATCATGTTAGAAACCCTGCTCATATACAACGCCATCTTATTAGCCGCTTGCGCGGCAGCGTTTTGTGTGCGTTGTGCAGAGGGGTGGCGAGAGTGGATGTGGCGCACAATCTTGCTGCTGGTAATGCTGATGCCGGCTGCATTGCGCTACAATATCGGGACCGATTATGCCAACTATGTGAATTATTTTAACTCTCCAGATGGAGTGATACAGCGCACAGAAATAGGTTTCCTGTTTCTCAATCAAGTGGTGATAGCAATGGGAGGCAGTGTGCAATGGATGTTTGCATTGGTAGCACTGCTGACCTATCTACCATTGGCATTCGGTTTGCGACGTAATAGGATTTTTCCCATTGTAGCGCTGTATATACTGACGCTGTATCTCAGTTCCTTCTCTGCCATCCGTCAGATGTTGGCTATATCGTGGGTATTGGTGGCACTGACGCGCTATTTGGATGACAACCGGGTAGGACATGCGTATTTCTGGATAGCAGCAGCATCGTTCTTTCACTTGTCCGCTTTGATAGTATTGCCGTTTGTGCTGATACGAAAGGTACATATCCCTGCTTGGTTCCTGCTCTTGTTAATGCCGGCATTCTATTTTATTGCTACGCATGGCTTTATTGACTTTTTATTCTCTTCCGATGTTTTTTTAGGGACTAAATACGGCGGATATGCCAATAGTCAATACGACCGCAAGACGGAGATGGGCAGCGGATTAGGTGTGCTGCTTCGAATGCTTATACCATTGGCGTACATGGTATATTCCGGTCGGTTGGAACGCAAGAATGATATTGTTCTCTATACCGTGGTAGCATACGTAGTATCGTACATGCTGTCCATACAAGTCCATATCTTCAATCGACTGGTGGATACGTTCAGTTTTGCGCCTATATTGGCATTTGGCGTTATGAGCAAAGAACTGAAAAAGCGCTTGGCATTACTTATTCTTTTTGCGCTAATGCTCATCAATTTTGAGAAAACCATTGTGGCAAATACATCCGATAGACATGGCGGATTAGGCATTACCCCCTATGTGAGTATCTTTGATGCTAATTTGTGATTATGATGAACGAGCGCGAGAAAATAGACTTTGTAGTCTTATGGGTGGACGGGAATGACCCAGCATGGCAGGAGCAGTTCAATCGTTATGCTCCCAAAGAGAAGCAGATAGCCATTGATGCGTCTGCTGAGCGCTACCGCGATTGGGACTGTTTGCGCTACTGGTTTCGCGGCGTGGAGCAGTTCGCACCGTGGGTCAACAAGGTGCATTTCGTAACCTGCGGGCAAGTGCCGGAGTGGCTGAATACCGATTGTGAGAAACTGCATGTGGTATCGCATGCGGACTTTATGCCTGCGGAGTATCTGCCTACTTTCAGCGCTAATCCGATAGAGGACAACCTGCATCGTATAGACGGTCTGGCAGAGCAGTTTGTCTATTTTAATGACGACCTCTTTCTTACCAATACCATTCAACCAACTCGCTTCTTCCACAACGGACTCCCCACCGATATGGCAGTATGCAACACCATACAATCGCCCGAACTGATGGGGCATATCACGCTGAATGACATAGACATTATCAATCGCCATTTCTCCAAACGAAAGGTATTGCGCCGAGTCGGACAGTGGTTTCGCTTGGGATACGGCTTGCAGTATATGTTGCGCACGGTAGCACTACTTCCCTGGCCGCGTTTCTCCGGTTTTTTCGACCATCACCTGCCGCAAAGCTACCGCAAGCAGACGCTGCAAGAAGTATGGGAAGCAGAGCCGCAAATCCTACACGAGACCTCCACACACCGCTTCCGCCACATAGAGGATGTCAACCAGTGGCTGTTCCGCTACTGGCATTTGTGCAAGGGCGAGTTTGCGCCGCTGAACGTAGTGCGCGACAGCGCGTTCTACAAACTAACCGATGAGAACTTCGACGAGGCGGTGGAGACAGTGGCGAAACAGAATAAGAACATTGTCGTGCTGAACGACAGCGAGTCGTTATCCGACTTCGAGGGGAAGAAGGTACAACTGCGCCGTGCTTTTGAATCTATCTTGCCCCATAAATCCATGTTTGAGAAATAACCGATGCAAGTAGTTTTCGACAATATCATCTTTGCTCTCCAGCGAGTGGGCGGCATTTCCGTTGTATGGCAGGAACTGTTGTCCCGTGCGCTAAGAGATAATCGTTTTGACAAGAAGATTCTGGATTACCCCTCGCAGAATGTGTGCCGTCAAGATTTGGATTTCTCTTCCTGTGAACTTATCTCCAAGCCCCTGCGCATAGCAGAACGCTACCGTATTCCCGACTTCCGTTGCGAGGAGCCGACTATTTTCCATTCGTCTTATTTCCGCATTGCCCGAGGGGCGAATATCAAAAATATCACTACTGTACATGACCTGACCTATCACTATTACCGTTCCAGTTTGCCTCGGCGCGTGCACCTATGGGAAGAGCAACGCGCGTTGCGCCATAGCGCGGGTGTCATTTGCGTCTCCGAGCATACCAAACGCGACTTGCTGCAACTATACCCTTGGCTTGACCAAAACCGTATTGCCGTGGTGTACAACGGCGTAGGCGCACATTTCTGCCAAGACCCAACCGTAGAGAAGAGAGGCTACCTCCTCTTTGTGGGCAACCGCTCTGCCACGTACAAGCGATTTGACGTAGCCGTAGAAGTGGCTCGTAAGACAGGATTGCCACTCGTGATGGTGGGAGGAGCACTCAGCGCTGAAGAGCACAAGATGCTGGATGAGCGGTTGGGTGCAGACCACTACCAAGCGTATGTCGATGTGTCGAACTCGGCGCTGAACAAGTTCTACAACGAGGCACTCTGCTTGCTCTATCCTTCTGATTACGAAGGATTTGGCATTCCCATTCTGGAAGCGCAGAAGGCGGGTTGTCCCGTACTGTGTCAAGCGACCTCTTCCATACCGGAGGTGATGGGGGAGAGCGGTATCCTGCTGCCTTCAAGCCCACCCCGACAACTGGCTGCGGGGATGGCGGATATGGTGCGCCAACTCTTGTCGGGGCAGATAAGCACCACCGAACTGACGGAAAGAGGGAAGACCAATGCCACCCGCTTCTCATGGGACAAGACCTACCAACAGACCTGCGACTTCTACCGAACAATATCAAACACTACCATCTGAGATAATTCCTGACTAACATGACAGTTTCTATCATCACCATCACATATAACTCCGCTGCCACGCTGCCTGCCACGCTCGAGAGCGTTATCCGACAAGACTATGCACAGATAGAGCATATCTTGGTGGACGGCAACTCGAAGGATGGCACGCAGCGGATACTGGAAGAGTATGCCGCACATCGCAGCAATGTGCACTATGTCTCAGAGAAAGACAGCGGTATCTACAATGCCATCAACAAGGGGATACGCCTTGCCACCGGCGATGTAATCGGCATTCTTAATTCCGATGATGTGTTGGCAAGCCCGCATGTCATCCGCCATATTGCAGAGGTTTTCCGGTCCGAGCAGAGACCCGACGTCGTGTATGGTGATTTGGTCTATTGCAACGGGAACAACACCATCGTTCGCCATTGGCGAAGCAACACGTTTAACCCGAAGAGCCTCAAATACGGATGGATGCCGCCTCATCCGACCCTCTACTGCCTGCGCAAGGTGTATGAAGAACAAGGATTGTACGATGAGCACTTCCGTATATCAGCCGACTATGACTTCATGCTGCGTGTCTTCAAGCAGAACTATCGCGTAACTTACCTGCCGGAAGTGCTGGTGCGTATGGCCACGGGCGGAGCAAGCAACCGCAACCTGCATGCACTATTGCGAAAAAGTTATGAGGACATGCAGGCAATGCGCAAGAACCATGTGGGTGCAGGAGCGCTCACCGTGATAGCAAAGATACTACGAAAAGGCAAGCAATTCTTCCGCAAATAATGCTCAATATCTCTATCGTAACATATTGTCCCGATTGGCAGGGCGAAGTGCTGCCGCTGGCGGAAGAACTGCTGAAAGTACAGGCGCTCCATCGGCTCTACATCGTGGACAACAGTCCCGAGCCCTTCGCGATGAGTGTTTCCGACAAGGCTTGGTATATCCATACGGGAAAGAACTTAGGCTACGGGCGGGCGCACAACATCGCCATTCGCGAGACCATCTACGACCAAGTACCGCTGCATTTGGTAATGAACTCGGATATCTTGGTCAAGGCAGAGGATATCGACGCACTGTGTGCTTTCATGCAGTCGCAGCCCTCGGTGGGTCAGTTGATGCCCCGCGTGGTCAATCCGCAAGGGGAATTGCAGCACCTATGCAAATTGCTCCCCACACCTTTCGATGTCTTTGGCAGACGTTTCCTGCCTGCATCGTGGGTGCGCAGGCGCAATGCCCGCTATGAGTTGCACCATGCCGACTATACGCGACCGATGAACGTGCCCTACCTGAGCGGTTGCTTCATGCTCCTGCGCACGGAGGCGGTACAGAAGGCAAGGCTCTTCGACGAGCGCTATTTCATGTACCCCGAGGATATCGACCTCACGCGCACCATCCACCGTGATTATCTCACGCTCTACTATCCCGCTGTTACCATTGTGCATAACCACAAAAAAGCATCCTACCATTCGTGGAGGATGCTATGGGTGCATATCGTGAATATGTGCCGCTATTTCAACAAATGGGGTTGGTTCATTGACCCCGAGCGTCGGCAATTCAACAAGGAAGCAGGAAATAGGCAATAGTTGATAATTAACATACGATTGTTAAGATTTCTCCGCCGCTATCTGCCTGCCACTTTTTCGCGTATCTATCGCGGGTCGTTCGCGGGTCTATCGCGGGTCGTCGGTAAGGCACCCCCACACCCCAAATGTACTATTGTTAAGATTTCCCCCTCCTTCCCCTCGTTCGTTTTTCCTTTCCTCACCTCCCTTTCTTCCTTCGCTTCTTCCTCCCCTTCCCGATACAACAAGAGAGCACGTCTCACGACGGGCTCTCCCTACAAACTAAATTTCATTCATATTTCATTATATCTGCAACCGCCCACTCGCTCCCGCGACCGCTGCGGCTGGAAACCCGCCTAATGTACGATGTACAAGGGCGGATAGATAGGTTAAACGACCGTCTAAACTAACGCAAAAAGGGGGCAGGAAACAGTAGGGAAACGGGCATAAAAAGTGCAACAGTTTAGACGGTCGTCTAAACTGTTGCGTTATGGGAATAGCATATTGCTCTCGGATTACGGTGCAAAGATACTATTTATTTTTCATATATGCAAATAAAAGAACTATTTTTCATACAAACTTAGCCTAATACAGACAAATAGCGAACAGGTTGTTGCCGTTTTCTATGCCGTTACGAGGCGCCAGCCTAAGTAGCCGCCATAGACTATGAGCAGGATAGCACCGTGCCACCAGCGGATTTGGTGTTGCTTGTTGGTCATGACGAATATCCATACCAGCACACAACCCAGTGCCGCCATGATGCTGTCTAAGACGAAACCCGTGTAGGAGGGCAGCGGCTTGACGGTGGCGCTGCAGCCGAGTATCATAAACACGTTGAAGATGTTGCTGCCGACCACGTTGCCGAGTGCGATGTCGCAGTTCTTCTTCGCCGCTGCTATGAGCGAGGTTGCCAACTCCGGCAGGGAGGTGCCCAGTGCTACGATGGTGAGTCCGATAAGCGCTTCGCTCACGCCGGCTTTCTCGGCGATATGCACCGCACTCTTCACTATCATCTCTCCACCCAAGACCAGTCCTGTGAGCCCGAGTACGATAAACAGCAATGCCCGCCATAGTTTCATCGGACGGAAAGTCTCCTCCGGCTCATTGCTCGCTTTGGCATGGCGGAAAGTATAGTACATGTAGCCTGCGAAGATGAGCAATAGCAGGATACCTCCCCAGCGGGGAATGCCGTCGCAGAACAAGCCGAAGAGCAGCACCAACACGCCTGCCAATGCCGCCAAGGGGATGTCCACCTTGCGGCTGGTAGCCTGCGACACGATGGGATAGAGCAAGGCGGTGCTGCCCAAGATGAGGAAGATATTGAGGATATTGCTACCCAGTACGTTGGTGATAGCCAAGTCGGTAGAGCCGTTGCCCACCGACGCCATATTCACCACAAACTCGGGCATGCTGGTGCCCATAGCGACGATGGTGAGCCCGATGACCAAGTCGCTCACGTGGTAGCGCTTCGCCAAGCCGCTCGCGCCGTCCACCAACCAATCTGCCCCCCAGACCAAGAGCACAAAGCCCACTATCAGCAATGCCGCGGCGACCCACCAGCCGCCGGCTGCCATCCATGTGTTAAAGAAATCAAACATTTTGGATAAAGGATTAAGGATGAAGGATTAAAGACTGGCAACATTCGTCTATGAGATTTCAGAGTTGAGACTATTAAGTCTTTTATCCTTCATCTTTTAGCGAACGAAGTGAGCGGTCCTTCATCCTTGGTTACACATTGAACAGGAAGTGCATGATGTCGCCGTCTTGGACTACGTAGTCTTTGCCTTCGATACCCAATTTGCCTGCGGCGCGGCACTGCGCCTCACCGCCGAGGGTGATGAAGTCGTCGTACTTGATGACCTCCGCACGGATGAAGCCGCGCTCGAAGTCGGTGTGTATCACGCCTGCGCACTGCGGTGCCTTGCTGCCCGCACGGAAAGTCCATGCGCGCACCTCGTCGGAGCCTGCGGTGAGGAACGTGCGCAGGTCGAGCAGGGCATACGCCGCCTTGATGAGTCGGTTCACGCCCGACTCTTCCAGCCCGATTTCCTCCAAGAACATCTGCCGCTCTTCGTAGGTCTCCAGTTCGGCTATCTCGCTCTCTATCTTCGCTGCGAGCACCAGCACCTGCGCGTTCTCGTCTTTCACGGCTTCACGCACCTGCTCCACGTAATGGTTGCCGCTCACCGCACTCTCTTCGTCCACGTTGCAGACGTACATCACGGGTTTGTTGGTGAGCAGGAACATCTCCTTCGCCGCCTGCTCTTCCTCTTTGTTGGTGAGTTCTACGGTGCGTGCGTTCTTGCCTTCCGAGAGCGCTTCGCGGTACTTGTAGAGGACATCCAAGGCTATCTTCGCCTGCTTGTCGCCGCCCGCTTTCGCCTGCTTCTCCGTCTTCTGGATACGGCTCTCCACGGTCTCTAAGTCTTTGAGTTGCAACTCCGCGTCGATAATCTCCTTGTCGCGCACGGGGTCCACGGAGCCGTCCACGTGCACCACGTTCTCATCGTCGAAACAACGGAGGACGTGGATGATGGCATCGGTCTCGCGGATGTTCGCCAAGAACTTGTTGCCGAGTCCCTCGCCTTTCGATGCACCCTTCACGAGTCCGGCAATGTCCACGATTTCCACCGTGGTGGGTATCACGCCGCGCTCGGGCTTGCACAATTCTCCTAACTTGATGAGCCGCTCATCGGGCACGGTGATGACGCCCACGTTGGGCTCGATAGTACAGAAAGGGAAGTTGGCAGACTGGGCTTTCGCATTGCTCAGACAGTTGAAAAGGGTGGATTTGCCCACGTTGGGCAGCCCTACTATTCCGCATTGAAGAGACATCTTGTGATTAACAATTAACAATTAATAATTAACATGCCGTGCGCTATTCGGCAACAAACAATCGGCAAAGGTACTGCTTTTTTTTTAATTAAGCAAATAATGTGCCGTTTTTATCGTAAAAATTATTATTCCGTAAGGACAGTTCCCGCTGATTGGTTCGACAAAGGTCCATGAATCACCCGTGAATCACCCACGAATCACCTACGAATCACCTACGAATCACCTATGAATCACCTAAGATTGTCTCGGTGGAGTTTCGACGGAGATTCGGGGAGGATTCGGGAGGGAGGCGGGGAGGATTCGGGAGGGAGGCGGGGAGGATTCGAGAGTGATGCGGGAGAGAGGCGGGAGAGACCCAAGCACCACAAAACAAGCGCTCGACCGAGGCAGCCGAGCGAACAAGGGTGTGCGCGTCTATCAATAGGCGATGACGGCGTGGAGGGGGTAATGGTCTGAATAGGGGACGTGGTCGATGGTGCACCGGAGCGGTCGGAGCGCACGAGAGCAGAGGATATAGTCGATACGTGCGGCAAAGATACCCTTGATGAGGGTGGCGCCGTAGCGTCCCCACGAGGTGCAGAGGAAGGCGTCGCGCATGTCGAGCCCGCGTATCTGCCAGTAGGTGGAGGAGATGGGAAGGTCGTTGAAATCGCCCACGACGATGAGAGGATAGGGGGAACTGTCGATGGCTTCGCGCACACACTTCGCCTGCTCCACCCTCGCCTCGTGGGCAACGGAGTACTTCTGCTTGAGTTCCTCGAAGTCATCCTCTCCGAAGCGGTTGGACTCCAAGTGGTTGGTAATCAGGCGGATGGTATCGAATCTTCTCAGTTCTTCGCTGTCAGAGGGTTGCTGCCCTAAGACCGCACCTCCTTGCGTTTTCTGCGACACTACCCGAACCGCCCTGTCGGAGGGTATCACCACGTCGCATTGGGAAGAGATGTTGGCGCGGGAGGGGTAGCGGATGGTCTGCTTGTGGATAAGCGGGTAGCGCGAGAAGACGACGTTGCCGAACTGTCGGCGGCTGTTGTACACCGAGAAATCGAAATAGGAATAGGGATACTTGCTGCCCAAGGCTCGTTTCAGTTCCTGCAAGGTGAGATACTTCGAGTCTTTGTACACCTCCACCTCCTGCAAGCAGATGATGTCGGCATCCTGCCCGTTGCGGAGGTATTTTATCACCTGATTATCAGTCGGTTTACGGAACATCCCCATGCGATGGGTGTTGTAGGTGAGGACGCGGATGACCCGCGTTCCGTCCTTCGGAGTCGGCGGTGTGCCGTGCGAACAGAACGGCAGGATGACAACCACGGCGGCTAACAAAAGGATGGCGTAGATGATGAACTTGAGACGGCGCATTTCCGGACTAAGGATGAAGGATAAAAGACTGATTTGTTTTGTTTGGCTCATGCTGTGTGTCGTTGCCCTAATCACTTGGGTTCGAGGGTGATGAGGGGGATAATCATCTCCTCGATGGAGACGCCGCCGTGCTGGAAGGTGTTGCGGTAGTATTGGGCATAGTAGTTGAAGTTGTTGGGGTAACCGAAGAAGTCGTTGCCCGTGCAGAACATGTAACTGCTGCTCACGTTCGGGCAAGGGAGCCCCACTTTCTTGGGCTGTTCAATCACCATCACGTTCTTGCTCTGGCAGTTGAGTGCCTTGCCGACCTTGTAGCGGAGGTTGGTGTTGGTGTTCTTGTCCGCCAAGATTTGCACGGGGTTCTTCACACGGACGGTGCCGTGGTCTGTGGTGAGCACGACTTTGTAGCCCAACTCAGCCATGCGGCGGAAGAGTGCGAAGGTGGGCGAATGGCGGAACCACGAGAGGGTGAGGCTGCGGTACGCCGCTTCGTCGTTCGCCAACTCGCGCATCATCTTGCTCTCGGTGCGGGAGTGGGAAAGCATGTCTATGAAGTTGAGAACCACCACATTAAGTTGGGTCTGCAAGCCTTTCATCTGTGCGATGACGCGCTCGCAGAAATCGCTCTCGTTGATTTTGAAATAAGAGCAGGTGTCGTGGCGGCGGAAACGCGCTATCTGGGTCTTGATGAGTTCTTTCTCGTTGAGGTTCTTGCCCTCGTCGTCTTCTTCCTCCACCCACAGGTCCGGGTACATCTCCTGTATCTGCAAGGGCATGAGCCCCGAGAAGATGGCGTTGCGGGCGTACTGTGTGGCGGTGGGGAGGATGGAGAGGTATTGACTCTCTTGGGTTACGGTGAAGAGGTCGGCAAGCATGGGCTGGATGGTCTTCCATTGGTCGTAGCGGAAATTGTCGATGACCACGAAGAAGACTTTCTCGCCCTTGTCAAGCATGGGGAAGAGCACGCGCTTGAAAAGGTCGGGCGACATGAGGGGACGGGAGGCAGCCTCCGTCTTTCCGCCGAAGACGGTAGTCGGCGTGAACCAAGTCTCGTAGTTCTTCTGTATGAACTTGGCGAAGGCGGCGTTGGCTTGGGTGCGCTGCATGTCGAGCATCTCGCGCATGGAGGAGTCCACGTCCTGCAAGTCGAGGTCCCACTTGGTGAGCGTGCGCTCTATCGCCATCCACTCCTCCAAGGTCTGCGCCGTGTCTATCATGTAGGCTATGTCGCTGAACTCCTGTCGGTAAGACTGGTTGGTGTGCTCGCTGAGGATGTCGTGCTGGTGGATGTGCTTCTTGAGGCACAGCAGTATCTGGCTGGGGTTGACGGGCTTGATGAGGTAGTCGGCTATTTTCTCGCCGATAGCCTGCTCCATGATACGTTCCTCCTCGCTCTTGGTAATCATCACCACGGGCAACTCGGGGTGCAGGCGTTTGATTTCCTGCAAGGCTTCCAAGCCCGAGAGACCGGGCATGTTCTCGTCCAAGAAGACGATATCCAGCGGCTCCTGCCGGCAGATGTCGATAGCGTCCTGCCCGTTGGTGGCGGTCAGCACTTCATAGTCTTTGCTGCGAAGATAGATAAGATAGGGGGTCAAGAGGTCGATTTCGTCGTCCGCCCAAAGGATTCTGTTCATAAGTTGATGTCGTTGATTTCGTAGTTTACGTTGTTTGTAGTTTTCGTTGATTCCGTTGCGTTCGTAAACTACGAAAACAACGAAAACTACATTTAATTACATCAGCGTGTTCGGTTGGTAGTTGCGCCATTTGTCGATGAGTGCGGCGATGTCTGCGGGCCATGGGGAGTCGAAGAACATGCGCTCGCCGATGCGCGGATGGGTAAAGCCGAGCGTCTTGGCGTGGAGCACCTGCCGCGGACAAAGGGCGAAACAGTTGTGGATATACTGGCTGTATTTCTGCGTGCGCAAGCCTTTCAGGATTTCCATGCCGCCGTATTTCTCGTCGGCAAAGAGCGGGTGCCCGATGGACTTCATGTGCACGCGAATCTGATGGGTGCGCCCCGTCTCCAAGCGGCATTCCACCAGCGTTACGTAGGGGAAACGCTCCAGCACGCGCCAGTGGGTGATTGCCTCTTTGGCGTTGGGGTTCTCCTCCGGGTCGTATATCCTATATATGGTACGGTCGCGCGTGTCGCGCGCGAGGGCGCCCGTGACGGTGCCGCTTTCTTCGGTGAACGTCCCCCAGACGAGGGCGTTGTAGGTGCGCTCGGTGGTGTGGTCGAAGAACTGCTTGCCGAGGTTTGTCTTCGCCTCGGGTGTCTTGGCGATGAGCAGGAGCCCGCTGGTGTCTTTGTCGATACGGTGTACCAAGCCTATCTCGGGGTTGTTGATGTCGAGGTGCGCCTGCGTCTGTTGGAAATAGTAGGCGAGGGCGTTGAGCAGGGTGTGCTCGTAGTTGCCGTGCCCGGGGTGCACCACCAAGCCCGCAGGCTTGTTGATAACCAGCACGTCGGCGTCTTCATAGACCACCTCGAGCGGGATGTTCTCGGGCTGGATGGTGAAGTCTATGGGCTCGTGGTCGAGCATGACCTGCACGAGGTCGAGCGGCTTCACCTTGTAGTTGCTCGCCACGGGCTGCTCGTTCACAAGGATATTCCCCGCCTCGGCAGCCTGCTGGATACGGTTGCGGCTCGTACCCGGCATGTGCTCGCTCAAGTACTTATCCACGCGGACAGGCGCTTGCCCCTTGTCCACCGTGCAACTATATCGCTCAAAACCACTCATCTTCCGAATCGGTATTGTGGGTTGTAACGGCTTTCTCAATGTCCTGAGAGAGTTTGATATTCACCATGGAACCTTCCAAGATTCGTTGCCCCGACTCTGGCGTTTGCAGATAGACCACGGGCAACTCTCCGCTCTCCGTGCGCCCCGTCTCGTCGATGGGCTCGTCATACTCCACGGTGCCCACCGTCAAGCGTTGGCTGAGGAGCAAGGCACGCGCCTCCGGCAGCGACCTGCCCACCACGTTCGGCACATCCGTCATCTCCGTGCCCTTGCCGAAGCCGACCACCAGCGTTACCTCCGTTCCTTCGTCCACACGCGCTCCCGCAGGTAGCGACTCGCCGTTGTGCTTCACGTCCAGCACCAAGTCTTTGTACTCCGACGGCTCCCACTCGTAGTCCTCGCTCACGCGCACACCTATGGAACGTAGGGTGGCAGTGGCTTGGCGGTAACTGAGGTCGTGCACATCGGGCAACAGCACTTGCCGCTTGCAGGTGGCATTCACCACCACGTAGAGTTGCCGACCACGCTTGGCGTGGCTCTCGGCAGGCGGTGTCTGCTCGGCGATAGCCCCCAGCGGGACGTTGTTCGTGAACGTGGAGTCGGCAACGACCAGCACCATGCCCGCCGCCTGCACCAAAGGCTCCGCCTCGGGCATATACAGCCCCACCACGCTCGGCACATTCACCTCCTCGCCATGGTGCGTGTAACTGCGCAACCAGAACCACAGCCCCAACAGGAGCAAGACAATGATTACCAACGCCAATAGCAGGTTGAGCAACAAGGTCAGCCATGTCCTTTTGCTGTTTCTCTCCGCCTGAGGGGTCTTTTTCTGCTGTTTTTCCATGATTTTGCCAAAAATGTTGTGCAAAAATACTATTTTTTTTGGAGATATGCAAAAAATGTGCTAATTTTGCAGCGTTTTTCGAAATAACTCGAAAACATAACCCTTTTTAATGCATTAAAGTCATGAAAAAAGTTCTTCTTATCGCTGCTGTTGCGCTGTGCGCAATGAGTTGCTGCTGCAACAACAAAAAGTGCTGCAAAGGTGAGGGTGCTTGCTGCGACTCTGCGGCTACCTGCTGCGAGGCTGCTGCATGCTGCGCAGATTCCGCTGCCGCATGCTGCGCTGCTGACACTGTTGTTGTGGAAGAAGTAGTTGAGACCGTGGCTGAGTAATTAGCAGTCTGTTTTTGCAGGTACAACTACCCGTTAGAAAGTTTCAAGGTTCAAGTTTCAGGTTTCTCCGTGCTTTATGGAACGAAACTTGAGAGGAGAAACTTGAAACTTTCTTGTTTCACTTCGTGTAAGGAAGCCCCTGCGGGGCTGTAAATAAGCGCTTTCGCGCTGTACACGAAGTTTCTTACACGGAGCGAAGCGGAGTTCCCTACACGGAGTTTCCAACATGAAATTTCCAACATACAATGAAAAAATACGATTTTCTCATCATCGGCGGCGGCGTAGCCGGTATGAGTTTTGCGCTGAAAGTAGCACGCGCACAAAAGTACAAGATTGCCCTCTGCTGCAAGACAACCTTAGAAGAAGCCAATACCACCAAAGCACAAGGCGGCATTGCGTCCGTAACCAACCTCCAAGTAGATGATTTTCAGAAGCATATCCACGACACCATGGTCGCGGGCGACTGGTTGTCCGACCCCCGCGCCGTGGAGCAGGTGGTGAAGAATGCCCCCCGACAAATAGAGGAGTTGGTCAACTGGGGCGTTAACTTCGACCGCAACGCAGAAGGCAACTTCGACCTCCACCGCGAAGGCGGGCACTCGGAGTTTCGTATCCTCCACCATGCCGACGACACCGGCGCGGAGATACAGCGCGGGCTGATGGAAGCCGTGCGCCACAACCCCTTCATCGACGTGCTTGAGAACCATTTCGCCGTGGAAATCATCACCCAGCACCACCTCGGCGTGCGCGTTACCCGCCGCACCCCCGACATTGAGTGCTACGGCGCCTATATCCTCAACCCCGAGACGGGCAAGATAGACACCTACCTGAGCCGCGTTACCCTCATGGCGACCGGCGGCACGGGCGCGGTCTATGCCACCACCACCAATCCTAACATTGCCACCGGCGACGGTATCGCCATGGTCTATCGCGCGAAAGGACAGGTGAAAGACATGGAGTTCGTGCAGTTCCACCCCACCGCCCTCTTCCACCCGGGGGAGACCCATCCCGCCTATCTCATCACCGAAGCCATGCGCGGCTACGGAGGCATACTCCGCCTGCCCAACGGCGAGGAGTTCATGCAGAAATACGACCCGCGCCTCTCACTTGCGCCCCGCGACATCGTGGCGCGCGCCATCGATAACGAGATGAAGATTCACGGACTGGACCACGTCTGCCTCGACGTTACCCACAAAGACCCCGAGGTGACCAAGCACCACTTCCCCAATATCTACGCCAAGTGCCTAAGCATAGGCATCGACATCACCAAAGACTATATCCCCGTTGCGCCCTGCGCGCACTACATGTGCGGCGGTATCAAGGTCAACCTCGACGGCGAGTCGTCCATCCATCGCCTCTACGCCGTGGGCGAGTGTTCCTGCACGGGGCTTCACGGCGGCAACCGCCTGGCAAGCAACTCGCTCATTGAAGCGGTGGTCTATGCCGACGCGGCAGCCAAGCACAGCCTCAGCATGATTGAGCAGTACGACTTCAACGACCGCGTGCCCGACTGGAACGACGAAGGCACGCTCAGCAACGAAGAGCGCGTGCTCATCTCGCAGGACGTGAAGGAGGTGGGGCAAATCATGTCCACCTACGTGGGTATCGTCCGCTCCGACCTGCGTCTGCGCCGTGCATGGGAACGGCTCGACCTGCTCTACGAGGAGACCGAAGACCTCTTCAAGCGCGTTACCGCCACCCGCGACATCTGCGAACTGCGCAACATGATAAACGTCGGCTACCTCATCACCCGCCAAGCCCTCGAACGCAAAGAGAGCCGCGGACTGCACTACAACATCGACTACCCGAGAAAAGAGTAAAATCATTTTATGTTGGTCAGTTCCTGTTAATTACTCCGTGTTAGTCAGTTCCTGTTGGTGCTTTGCATTTAACATGACATGACCAACGTGCAACGACCAACATGAAATGATTAACATAAAATGCCAACATGCAATCCAAAAAACTCATCATCATAGGCGGCGGTGTGGCCGGACTCACCGCAGGTATCTATGCTCGGCAAGCCGGACTCACCACCACCATCTATGAGCGGCACACCCTGCCGGGCGGATTGCTATCCTACTGGCAACGAAAGGGCTATCTCTTGGACAACTGTGTGCATTGGCTCACAGGCACCAACGAAAAAACACTCCTACATCGCCTTTGGCAAGATGTGGGCGTACTCCCTCCCTCGCGGGGTCCCCGAAAAATCTCCGATTTTTGGGGTGCTCTTGTAGGGAGGGATGGGGAGGGTCCTGTTACTATCCATCGCCCCGCATATTTCATGCAGGTGGAGCACAACGGCGAGACGCTCCATCTATGGCGCGACCTCCCTCGGGTGCGCGAGGACATGCTCCGTCTGTCGCCCGACGACGCGCCCCGCATAGAGGAGTTTATCCGCCTCGTCCGTACCTATCGCGACACCGTCATCATCACCGACAAACCCTTCGAGCAGTACTCGCTGTGGCAGAAAGCCAAACTCATCTACGCGATGCGCCATATCGGCAAAGTACACCGCAAGTACGCCAAGATGAGTATCGCCCAATACGCCGAGCAGTTCACTCACCCGCTCATCCGCAAGTTCTTGCAGGCGTATTTCCCCGTCCACTACAACGTGTCTTCCCTCTTCTTCGTCTTCGGTATCTTCACCGACGGCAATGCCGACCTGCCCGCGGGAGGCAGCCGCGGCATGGTGGAGCGCATGGTCAGCCGATACCAATCCTTGGGCGGCGTACTCCAGACGGGCTGGGAAGCCGAACGCGTGAACATCACGCACCACAAAGCCGTCTCCGTTACCTTCCGCAACGGGCAGACCGTGGAGGCGGACTATATCATCCTCGCCTGCGACCTCCACCATGCCATCACCCGCCTGCTCCCCGTGGGCTACATGGACAAATACATGTGGGAGCGGTTCATGGGGCACCCCGACAAATACCCTACCTACAGCAGCGTCAACCTCTATTTCGCGGTGAATCATCGCACCACCACCATCCCCGATGCGCGTATCCTCGACCTGACGGACGTACAAATCAACGGCAAGCCTATCCCCTACGCCTTCCTCAAGCACTTCAACTACGAGCCCTCTTTTGCGCCCGCTGATACCACCATCCTGCAAGTGCTCATCACCCAATACGCGGACGATTTCCACTACTGGCAGCAGTTGCGCACCGACAACTACCAGACCTACCGCACAGAGAAAGGGCTTATCGCACAAAATGTCGCGGACTGCCTCGTTCGCACGTTCCCCGAGTTAGCCGACGCGCTGACGGTGCTGGATGTGTGCACGCCTGCCACCAACCACCGTTTCTGCAACACCTACCAAGGGGCGTATATGAGTTTCGCGCTCACGCCCCACAACGAGAAAGTAACGCACGACGGGCGCCTGCGCGGACTGAAGAATGTCTATCTCGCGGGGCAGTGGTTGCAAGCCCCGGGAGGTCTTCCCAACGCCGCCGTAACCGGCAAGTTCGCCATCCAACGGCTTCTACATGACCACAAATCTATATTGAAATGAAAACGTACGATTACCTGATTGTTGGTGCCGGACTATATGGTGCCACGTTTGCCCACTTTGCCAAAAAAGCCGGCAAGAGATGTTTAGTGATTGACAAGCGTCCCCACCTTGGCGGTAACCTCTATTGCGAGGATATAGAGGGTATCCACGTGCACAAATACGGTGCGCATATCTTCCACACCTCCAACAAAAAGGTGTGGGACTTCGTCAACTCCCTCGTGCCGTTCAACCGCTACACCAATAGTCCCGTTGCTAATTACCATGGTGAGCTATACAACCTGCCTTTCAATATGAATACGTTTTGTCGGATGTGGCAAGACGTGCATACCCCGCCGGAAGCGGAGGCGCGGATAGCCGAGCAGCGAAAAGAGGCATTAGCAGCGCTGGACGGTCGTGAACCTGCCAATTTAGAAGAGCAGGCGCTCTGTCTTGTCGGACGTGATATCTACGAGCGGCTTATCAAGGAATATACGGAGAAGCAATGGGGGCGGGCATGCTCGGAGTTGCCCGCGTTCATCATCTGCCGTCTGCCGGTGCGCTTTGTGTTTGACAATAACTATTTCAACGACCTCTACCAAGGTATTCCCATCGGCGGGTACAATCGCCTTATTGACGGCTTGCTGGAGGGTGTGGAGTGCATGACGGGCGTGGATTTCTTTGCCGACTACCAAGATAACTGGCGCACTTTGGCGGAAAGGCTGGTATATACGGGTGCGCTGGATGCGTATTTCGATTATCGCTTGGGGAGATTGGACTGGCGCACCATCACGTTCCGTACCCGTGTGGAGGATACGCCCAACTACCAAGGTAACGCCGTGGTCAACTATACCTCTCACGATGTGCCTTATACCCGCGTGATAGAGCACAAGCACTTTGAGATGTTCGGTCAGGAGGTCTATGCTTGTCCGAGAACGGTTATCAGCGAGGAGTATTCTGCGGAATACCATCCTGGTATGGAGCCTTACTATCCTATCAATGATGAGAAAAACAACGCACTGGCAGAACAATATCGGCAGTTAGCATCGCAAGAGAAGAACGTAATCTTCGGCGGCCGTTTGGCAGAATATAAATACTACGATATGGCTCCTATCGTAGAGAAAGTGATGGCACAATTTGCAGCTATCTGACTTTCTTTATGGCTATCAGAAACGGAAAAAACGCAAAAAAATAGCCGTTTTTTTGCATATCTCAAAGAATTGTAGTACCTTTGCAACCGCAATGTGGCTTATGTCTGTACCCACAGACGGCAGCACATTGCGGCTATATTGTATAAAGGCGTTTACTAACGCTTGTTTTTGAAAGTTTGAAACGTAGGAAATTTCAAAAGTAATAGTTCAAGAACAGGTAGTGGTAGATGTCTGCGGGTGTAGTTACACCCGTCGGCGTATTATGGAGGTTTCCATAATACGTTTTGGCGGGGTATATTACACAGCGTGGATTTCTGCTGTACTTATTCGACTATTCGGGTTTTTCCTACGGCCTCAAACTTCGAATAGGTAACTACGGAAATTCACGTTTTGTATTATGGAACTGCAGCCAATTAAACACTCCATTGGTAGGCTTTATCAGCGTTTTCGCACTCTTATTCTCTATGCCCTAATCGGCGGATTCTGTTCAGCACTTGACTTTGCAGTTTTTACTTTGCTTTGCCATTTCGGGTGGCTGCCTTACTTATGGGCAAATGTCATCAGCATCCATTGTGGCATTTTTTGCAGTTTCTTCCTGAACCGTGGTTACAATTTTCGGGTGAAAGACCAAGTCTTTCGCCGTTTTCTCTCATTCTATGCAGTGGGGTTAATCGGACTTGGCATTAGCGAACTAATGCTCTATCTGATGGTGGATATTGCCCACTGGAACGAAATCATCTGCAAACTGCTGAGTATTGTGGTGGTTGCGCTGGTGCAATATGTATTGAATAGATTTGTAACTTTCAAAACCAAACAATAATGGATACTCTGTATTTGGTAATGCCTGCCTACAATGAGGAGGCAAACATAGAGGATGTGGTGGCGCAATGGCATCCTGTATGTGAGAAAATCAACGCCGAAGGCAATGCGGCGAAGTTGGTCATTGCTAATGATGGTAGCAAAGACAGTACCGGCAAGGTGTTGGAGCGATTGCAAGCAAAATACCCCTATCTGCGAGCCTTAGATAAGCCCAATTCCGGACATGGAGCCACTGTCCTCTATCTCTATCGCTATGCCATTGAACACGGAGCGGACTATATCTTCCAAACCGATAGCGATGGACAGACCTTGCCGGGTGAGTTTTGGCAAATGTGGAGCAATCGTGCGCAATACGATTTTCAGATTGGCACACGCGGAGGCAGACAAGATGGCATGAGCCGTGTGATAGTTACCAAAACACTGCGGTTGGTGGTGTGGTTGCTCTTTGGCGAATGGGTGAAAGACGCGAATACTCCGTTTCGTCTGATGCGTGCGGAGAAATTGGAGCCGATTATGAAACGCCTGCCCGAAAACTACAATTTAGCGAATGTGGCAGTGTCTGCTATTGCCGTAAAATGGCACTATAAGATTGGTTGGTATCCCATCACTTTCCGCCCTCGCCAAGGCGGAGTGAACAGCATCAACCTTCCCCGCATCTTCCGCATCGGTGTGCAGGCATTGAAAGATTTTAGAACGATAAATAAAAATGTATAATATGAAAGCGTTATTAAAACAAAATATCCCTTATATACTGCTTTTGATAGTTCTTCTCATGTTAACTATCATTAAGGTAAGTGGTTTCCGTTATGGTTTCTTTACAGCCTATGATGAAGCGTATTTCTTGCTAAAATTGCAAGAAGCTTATGATATGAGTTGTATCACCGGCAAATCTCAATGGAACTTAATTGCTATTCATTGGTTTCCTTATTTGGATTTGACACATAAGGTGCATTCTTATTTGGCATCTGCCATTCTGATGTGGGCAACGATGGCAGTATCTACCATAACCGCTTGCATAGTATATGATAAGAAGAAAGTTTGTAAGTATCTGGCTGTTATTGTGTTAATCTTTATGGGATTGACTGGAGGTGGATTAAGTTATGTACCCATGCAGGCTGCCGTATTATGCTGGGCGCTTTGTGCTTTTATGTTATTTCAACATAGCAATGTGTTGTGGCGGAAAATGGTGTATGCAATAATTTGCGGTAGTTGTTTGGGACTGGCTTTATTCATTATTATTCCGGCGGCACTTGTGCTATTGGTATGTATTGCTGTCTTGATTCTTTTATTATATTGGAAAAATAAGGGAAAGGCGTTTTATTATCTTTGTGCCGGTATAGTAGGTGTATGTTTATCCGTCTTGTATATACACTTCTTGGTATGCCCGTTATCGGACATTATGGATGCCATGTTTTTTACGGCAGGGTATATTGGCAAAAGCGGGTATGGCTATGATATTAGCAGTTTTCTGATGCAATACATGTTATTTTTCCGCGATTGTTTATTTGTGTTGGTCGTGTTTAGCGGTGCTTATTGGTTATCGAAGTTATGTAAGCAGAAACATATTGCAGGTTTGATATATATTGCCATCCTTCTCATCTATACCCATTATCAGAAGAAACCGATTGTTGCTCCTTCCATGTTTCTGGCAAGTGCATTTATGATACCCCTCTTGTTTGGGAATCAAGATAATTTTCGTTTAGAAAAGCTGTTAGAAGCAAAAAGTTGGTACTATCTGTTTTTGTTTGCATTTCCGTTAATTGCATCATTGGGTACGAATACGGCATTAAGCGGCAGAATAAGTTGCTTCTTGATTTCTTGGGTCTTCCTTTGGTTTGAATGGGACTACCTGCACCCATCTGATGATTATAGATATGTGCGATTAGGAGTAATCATACTATTCCTAATTCCGTTGACGAATATATTGAAAGACTATCAGCAACGTGATGATAGCCACCATTTCACGCGAGGTAATCAGAACTTTGCAGAGATAGCCATTACCGAGAAGCAAAAAGCATACTTTGATCATGTGTATGATATTATGGAAACATATCATTATGCGCCAAAGCAGTCTGTGGTATTTACGGCTTGTTATGATTATTGTTCATTGTATGCGTTTGATGCTGTCAATTCCTCCAACTTTCACCAAATTCAGAATTTCCATTATTTCGATAAAGATAAAATGCTGAAGCCCGATTTTATATTCTTATGCAAGTGGGATTCTATTGTGATTGCTGAAGAATTAAGGCAAATGCCATGGGGATGGCCCGAAGAATTTGACAAGTATTATGTTGGGAGTCCTGAGCCGGATGATGCACCATGGAATGTACATATAGACTTAGAAAGACGTGATTTATATTGCCGCAAATCCTTAAAAGGAAAAGAATAATATACCTATTTGTACATAAAAAACGCATTTCCCGTCTTGTATGAAGCAAGAAGAGAAATGCGTTTTTGTTGTTATCTTTATGTGGTCAGTATCTTCGTATGGAGAGCAGTTGGTGGGTGTATTGCCCTTGGGGGTGTTGGGCGTCGGCTTGCTCTATGGAGAAAATCCCCGTAGCGTCTATCTTCTCCACCTTGACGCGCCCGGAGCAATGGATGATTCGCTGCTTATCTATCAGGATACCCACATGGGTGATAGTTCCGTTGTTTGTATCGGGTTTGCAGAAGAAAGCCAAATCGCCGGCTTGGGCTTGGTCTAAGGAGGGGACTACGGTGCCTTGTGTGGCTTGCTCGGAGGCGTTGCGGAGCAGGTGCTTGCCGAAGAAAGAAAGGATAGTCTGCGTGAAGCCGGAGCAGTCCATGCCCATCGCGTTCTTGCCGCCCCACAGATAGGGGATGTTCAGGAAGAAACGCACCGCCTGCAACAGGTGTTGCTCGTCCGGCGGCAGCGGCTCCGTCAGCACCATCGAAGGGTCAATGCGGAAGCCGACGCCGAGCAACTCGAAGCGTCCGTCCTTGTAGTTGCACAAGCGCGTGCCTGCCGTCAGCGGGATGGTCTGCCCGTTGTTCTCGCTCACGGCATACGCCATGGGCATGAGCACCATCGCCGTGGGCTCGGCGGGCAGTTTCTGCTCTTCCTCTGCGGAGAGGGGCGTGAGCATTTTCCTATCCACCCATCCCTCCTGCCCGTCTTGGCAGAGCCGAATCCGATACCAACGCGGCTGCTCGTCAAGTATCTCGCACCGCTCGGCAAACAACATCTGTGTGCTCATCTCCGCACTCTCGCGCGCCTCCGTCCGCACAGGGACTACGCTATGTAAAGAAATACCTTTCATCATCATTGGCTGTTGCAAATAAGGACATAGGTAGTACATACCTCCTTTTATCCTACGTATATCCTACGTATATCTTACGTATATCCTACGTATATCCTACGTAATTGACCGCTTATAGTTTCCTCCGTTCTCGGACGATGAGGAGGGCTTCCTCGCGGATGTCTTGCGGCAGGGCAATATTTCGCAGTTGCAGGCTGCGCACCCATCCCGCCACATCGCGTTCCTGCAAGGTGTCGAACACCTCTCGGAGCATGGTATGCTGCGCCTCGGAGTAGTCTGTTGGGTCTATGCCCGCCAAGGCGTCCAACTCCTCGTCATCGTAGTAGTCAATCCGCGCATTGCTCTGCAACAGGGTGTCCCGCTCGCAGACCAAGTGCTGCCCGCAACACTCGCCGTCGTCGGATGGTGCAGGAGCAGGCTGAATAGACTCAACAGACGAGGAAGCATCGGTGTGCTTTCTCTTTCTGCGCTCCCGCACCTCGTACAACACGAGTATGAGCAGCCCTAAACAAAGGAATAATATCAAAGGTACCATGTAAGGTTTCAAGTTTCAGGTTTCATGTTTCAAGTCTCAGGTGCATTGCTACTTGAAACTTGAAACCAGGAACATTATACTTCTATTCCACCGCGTCTTCTTCCACCACGAGGTTGTCGATGATGAAGTTCTGACGCTCTATGGTGTTCTTGCCCATGTAGTACGCCAGCAGGTCGGAAACAGCATCCTCCTTGCGGAGCATCACTTGGTCGAGCCGTATCTCCTTGCCGATGAAACCCTTGAACTCATCGGGGCTTATCTCTCCCAGTCCTTTGAATCGGGTTATCTCGGGGTTCTTGGCTTCGGCGATGGCTTTCAGTCGCTCCTCCTCGGAATAGCAGTAGCGGATAGACTGCTTGTCTTTCACGCGGAAAAGCGGCGTTTGGAGGATATAGACATGCCCTTTCTTGACCAAGTCGGGGAAGAACTGCAAGAAGAACGTGAGCATCAAGAGGCGGATGTGCATACCGTCCACATCGGCATCGGTGGCGATAATCACTTTGTTGTAGCGCAGTTCGTCCAGCCCGTCTTCTATGTTCAGCGCTGATTGCAGGCAGTTGAACTCCTCGTTCTCGTACACCACCGACTTGCTCAGTCCGTAGGAGTTGAGCGGCTTTCCGCGCAGGGAGAAGACCGCCTGCGTGCGCACGTCGCGGCTCTTGGTGATAGAGCCCGAGGCAGACAGACCCTCCGTGATGAAGATACTGCTCTCTTGCCGCAAGTCGTCATCGGCGTCCTTGGCAGACTTGACGGGTTTGGCGTCGTTGTAGTGCACCTGACAGTCGCGCAACTTGGGGTTGTTGAGTTGGTTCTTCTTCGCCCGCTCGCGCGCAGCCTTGGTAACGCCGGCAATGGCTTTGCGCTCTTTCTCAGAATCTTGTATCTTCTGCAACATCACCTCCGTTATCTCGGGGTGCTTATGCAGGTAGTTGTCCAGTTGCAGTTTGATGAAGTCGTTGACGAACTTGTTGACCGATAGCCCGCCCGTGGGCGACATGTCTTTCGAGCCCAACTTCACCTTGGTCTGGCTCTCGAAGACGGGCTCTTCCACGTTGATGGCAATGGCTCCCACCACGCCGTTGCGGATATCGCTAAGGTCTTGATTCTTATTGAAGAACTCTTTGATAGTCCGCCCTATCGCCTCGCGATAAGCCGCTTGGTGGGTACCGCCTTGGATGGTGTGCTGACCGTTCACAAACGAGTAGTACTCCTCGCCGGACTGGTTCGTATGGGTGAACGCAATCTCGATGTCCTCCCCTTTCAGGTGGATAATCGGATAGAGCGGGTCGGCACTCATGTCTTCCGTCAGCAGGTCGAGCAAACCGTTCTTGGATGAGTATTTGCGCCCGTTGTAGAGCAAGGTGAGTCCGACATTCAGATATGCATAGTTGCGCATCATCTCCTCGATATAATCATCGCGGAAATGGTAGTTCTCAAACAGCCCCTTGCTGTTGTCGGGCGTGAACTCAATGAGCGTGCCGCGCTTCTCGCTGCCGTCATAGTCCACCACCCCCGTATCGCTCACGAGATGCCCTTGGTGGAAGACCGCCTTGCGCGTCTTGCCCTCGCGGAACGACTGCACCGTGAAGTCCATCGACAGCGCGTTCACCGCTTTCGTACCCACGCCGTTCAATCCCACGGACTTCTTGAACGCCTTGGTGTCGTACTTGCCGCCGGTATTCAGCAGCGAGACAGCGTCCACCATCTTGCCCAAGGGTATACCACGACCGTAGTCGCGCACACGCACCTGCTCGTCGCGCACGGTAACCTCTATCACCTTGCCTTCGCCCATACGATACTCATCAATGGAGTTGTCGATGGTCTCTTTGATAAGCACATAGATACCGTCATCGGAGTGGCTTCCGTCGCCTAACTTGCCGATGTACATACCCGGGCGGCGACGGATATGCTCACGGTCATCCAAGTGGATGATGTTCTCATCGCCATACGCGGTAGGGTTCGTATTTTCCAATTCTTCCATAGTAGTCAGTGATTCAGGAGGTGCGGTCGGAAGTTTATCCCGTGTTCGGGAGCCGCACCATAGCGGTTAGTATTGAATGGTCAGCAATTAATACCGAAGCGTCCTGACGTGGTGTGTGCTGTTAGTAGTTCTGCAAAAAATTAATGAATAATTACACGTCAATTACACGTTAAAGTTGACCGAAGCGCAATGTCGTATGCTTGCCGATAGTACTTGAAGAAGTAGCGCCACTCGGCTTTCTTGGCAACCGCCGCAGCCTCCTTGCGTACTTGCTCCATCTCCTCGGCGGGCAACTGCGCGAAATACACCAGCCGGCGAGCCACTTGGTCCACCACATCGTAGTAGTTGCTGTCGTTGCGCTCTATCACGGTTACGCTCAGCGTATCCTCCGCCGGCATCGCCTCTTGCGCCCACAGCCCGAAGCCCGCCAGCGTCGTCGTGATAGTGGGCACATGGAACGCCACCGACTCCAGCGGCGTGTAGCCCCACGGCTCGTAGTAGGAGGGGAACACCGTCGCGTCCATGCCGATAAGCAGGTCGTAGTACGACTTGCCGAACAGCGGGTCGTGCCCGTTCAGGTAGTAGGGTACGAAGATAACGCTCACCTTGCCGAAGCGGCGGATGGGTTTATCCAAGTAAGGTATCATCACAAACGCAATGATTTCGCGGTTGATATGCCGGTCGTACAGCAACTCGCCCAGCCGCTCCATTGAGTGCAGGAACACATCTATACCCTTGTTCTTCCACTCTTGTCTGCCCGCAATGCAGATATACATCGCGTCTTTCGGCACCACGCCGCCCAACTGCTGTTCTGCCACTTGCGTCAGCGCCTCGCGGGCAGCATGCCGACGAGTGTCGAACGCCTTGCCTTTCGGCACAAAGTTAGGCTCAAACCCGTTGGGCGTAACGATATCCACGGGCTTGTCAAGCAACTGCTTGCACTCGCGTGCCGTCAGGTCGCTCACCGTGGTGAAGCAATCCGCGAAATGCGCCGCCTGCTTCTCGGCAGAGTGCTTGCTGACCATGTTCAGTTCCTCCGCCATCTGGTCGCCGTTGTAGTGCTCGAAATAGTCGTAGAGCGGTTTCCCGTTGCCCGCGATAGACCGCCCGATAGAGGTGGCATGTGTGGTGAAGAGCGTGCCTATCTGCGGACGGAAATAGTGCAGGTAGAAGACCATGAATGCCGTCTGCCACTCGTTGGCATGCGCCACCAC
>JBJECJ010000064.1:36607-44942 GCA_051870955.1 Paludibacteraceae bacterium
GCCTTCGGCTCCGTCTCTGCCAGATAGTCATACAGGCTCGCCATCGTCATACCCGCCGCATAGCCGAACAGCGACGACTCATCATAGTCGCCGTAGGCGGCATGGCTCTGCACACGGAAGTTCTCCCACGCCCAAGCGTAGATACTATCCTTTTGCGCCCACAGCGCGTCCGCCCGCAGCAAGACCGCTATCGGCTCGCCGGGCACCGTCCAACGCCCCACGCGCACGGGGATATCGGCATGCTCCTTGCGGAAACGAGCTGCCCACGTCGGGAGCAACGAAGCGTCTTCACGAAAGAAATGGTCGGAATGTGCCCCGAAGTCGGGGCCGAAGAAAATAACTTTGTCGGGGTGTTCTTTTTGCATGGAGGCTGCGCGAGTGGATAACACGGCATAAATCCCGCCTACTCGATTGCACACCTCCCAACTGGTCTCGAAGATATAGTCCGGAGAAAGCATTATGCGAATAATGTTGTTGGTGAATTATTTGTTTCGTATGGTAATTTTTTCTACTCCCTGCAAGGTGTTGAGCGTGGTCGGCACTGTGGTAAATCGGTTGTTGTCTGCGCCTACCAGCGGCATGTAGCGCACGCTGTCCGCCACAGCCCAATACAGCCTGTTGTCTGCCACATCTATCGTCAGCGCCTGCGTCGGCTGCGCCTCTATCTGCACCGCCTGCGTGCCGTCTATGTGCGACACATAGAGTCCGTTGGCGCGGTAGTACAGTTTGCGGTTTGCGATACGAAAGCCCTCAATATCGGGTATCAATGCGCGCAGCATACTCACCGTAAACTTCTGATTATTAAACACCTGCATCGTGTCCTGCACTGCGTCCAGCAAAGCCTTCGACTCTGTATCGCCCGCAGGCATAGCCACCTCAAAGCGGTTGCCGGCAAAGATACGCTGCCCGTAGTCGCCGCCCGCCGTCCGCATCAGCACCTGCGTGGCCGTCGTGTCTCGCACGGCAAACACCTTCTCCACCACCGTCTCCTCGCCGTTTATCGTCATCTTCAGTCGGACACCCACGTTCTCTGCTGCCTGCGCGAAATAGAGGGTGTAGGTAGAGGCAGTGTTGCTCTCCGACACGGGCATATACAACGTGTTCGACACCACGTCCCACCGATAGGTAATCATGTAGTTGTAGGGGTTGTACACCAGCGCCTTGAAGGTTACATCCCGAAAAATCGTCGGTACCGAATCGGAGCAGGAGAACGTGGGCACCGTGTCATACACCGTGATACTCTTCACCCGCGTCAGCGATTTCTTCTTGTCCACCTGCAAGGTTACCGTGTAGGTACCGGGCTGCTTGTAGGTATGCGACGGCGACTTCGACTCCGAGGTGCTGCCGTCGCCAAAACTCCATGCCCACTCCTCGCCGTCAGAAGACGAGTTGCTGAACCGCACCGACTGCCCCGCGCGAGGCTCCTCCGGCGAATAGGAGAAATCCACCGTCGTCTTATCGCATGCCGCCAACGCACACAGCGCAAACAATACTATACTAAATTTCCATTGTTTCATATTCTTCTTTTCCTTATTGCAATACCATTTCGTGTATCATCCCCGCCGCGTCCGGCTCTTCGCTCAGGTCTATCCATCGTATCTCCGCGTCGCGCCGAAACCATGTCAGTTGCCGCTTGGCGTAGTGCCGCGAATTCTGTTGTATCAGTTCCACCGCACGCGCTCGGTCATACTCGCCGTCCATGTAGGCGAACAACTCCCGATACCCCACTGTCTGCAAACTATTGCAACGCTTGTACGCATACACCGTCCGCGCTTCCTCTTCCATCCCCGCCGCCATCATCTGCTCCACGCGCCTGTTGATACGTTCGTACAATTCCGCCCGCGGTCGGGTCAGCCCCACTTTCACAATCCGAAAGTCCCGCGCTTTCGCTGCACCTCTCCGCAGTGTGGAATAGGGTACGCCCGCTTGCCGGCTCACTTCCAAGCAGTGTATCAACCGCTGCGGGTTCTGCCTGTCCACCGTCTCCCAATACGCGGGGTCTATCCGTTGCACCTCTTGTTGCAGCCACGCCAGCCCCTCCTCGGCATACCGTCCGCGCACCTGCCGCTGCACCTCCGCCGACACCGCCGGAATATCATCCAGCCCCTTGCATACCGCGTCCACATACAGCATCGACCCGCCCGTCAGCACCACCGTCTCATGCTCCGCAAACAGCCTCGGCAGCAGCGCCATCACATCGCGCTCATACTGCCCCGCGTTGTAGTCTTCCGCCACCGACTTGCAGCCCACGAAATAATGTTTCACGCGCGCCATCTCCGCCGCCGTGGGAGCCGCCGTGCCTACGGGTATCTCCCGATACACCTGCCGCGAGTCGGCATTCACAATCGGACACCCCAACGCCTCTGCCACCCGCAGACTCACCTCGGTCTTCCCCACGCCCGTAGGACCCACTATCACCAACAATGTCTTCACTATGCCACCGGGTACGCGGGCGTCTCCGCCCGCTACTAAACTCTAAACTTTTAACTCTCAACTCTCAACTCAAAACATCGACCCGTCTTCAAACGACACATCTTGGAAGCCTTCCATGTCAATGTCGCCCGTGTCATACTCGCTGCCGCCGTAGAAGTCATCGTCCAAGTCCAAATCCCCCTTACCGCCTTTGTTCGTCATCAGCGGCAGGTCATCTTCGGCTTTCAACTGCTTCGGCGCACGACCGCTGCTCTCCACGCACTTCACGCCGTCCATACTACCCGCCCGCATCTCTTTGAGCGAACCGAAGAAATAGCGCTCGAACATCGGGTCGAAGACGTATATCAGTCGCTGCCCGCGCTCCGTCAGCAGGTCGCTCAGCCGCGTCTCCTCCATCACCATGTTGTCGTACTCGAAGTTGGAATCCATCGGTATCAGCGTTACCTCCTGACCCTTCTCCCACTCATCGTTGCACATGAAAAACGACGTTATCTGGTCGTCCGTATAGTGCACGCTTTCCAATATGGCTTTATGCAAATCCAAAAATGTGGCTTCGCTGTCCGCCTCAAACACCCGACGAAACTTCGGGTCGCCCTCTTCACAAGAAAAAGTAATTTTGTATATCATATGCTGTAAAATTTATTGCCTGTTTCCACCCTGACCTCACCGTGTCAAACTTGGGTGATTCTTGGGTGATTGTTGGGTGATTGTCGAAACACCACCGAGACCATTAGCCGACAATCTTAGGTGATTCATAGGTGATTCATAGGTGATTCGTAGGTGATTCACGAGACTATATCGAACTTTTAAGCCTTGTCGCTTGACACCTTGCTCCGGGTTCTTCGTCTGTTGCTCAACCACACAAATAGGGCTGCAAAGATACTACTTTTTTACGATATATGCAAGACTTGTGCCATTATTTTGCCGAAAATTGAAAAATATCGCCTTTTTTCTTGCACATATGAAAAAAAAGTAGTATCTTTGCGCCCTGAATTTTAGAACTATATTCACACTTATATCTATGAATAGAACAATTCAATATCTGTTATTAGTTCCCGCAGCGTTGGTGCTTGCTGCATGCGGTTCCTCCAAAGGCGGAGCGGACACTTTGAATACCAAAGTTTCCAACACCACAGGTTGGAACTACTACGACCCGGCGACTACCAACTTCCAAGCACAGGCAGGAGTCGGTAACCTGACCGCCCCCGGCATGGTGCCTATCCAAGGTGGTACATTCACATTGGGTGAGAAGGACGAGTTCCTGACCGCACCCCGCAATAATCCCACGCGTACCATCACTGTCAACTCCTTCTACATGGACAGATACGAAATCTCCAACCTCAACTGGAACGAGTATCTGAACTGGTTGGAAACCGTGTTCGGAGCCGTTGCTCCGCAACTTGTTGACCGCGCTCGACCGGATGAAACGGTATGGCGCGAGGATTTGGCGTACAACGACCCCTATGAGCGCAACTATTTCACCAATCCAGCCTTCTCTTTCTACCCCATCGTGGGCGTTACTTGGGAGCAGGCCGTGGCGTTCTGCCAGTGGCGTACAGACCGTGTGAACGAGAAAGCGCTTGTTGACGCAGGTGTGATTGCCATCCCACCGTTCAACGAGTTAATGCCTACCGAGAACGAGGATGCCAAGACGGAATGGGAGACGGAGGAAGGATACACCATGGTTGCCGATACCATCAAGAGCCCTGAGGACCCCGAGAATCCTGTTGTTCGGTACCATGTCCCCTACGAGTGGATTCGCGACAAGTTCGTTTTCAATACCGAGAAATACCTCAACGACAAGAATTACACCCCCGAAAACGGCAGGCGACCGAAGTACGACCCCGCCGGAAATATACGGAAAGCCACGCGCGCGGACGGGCTTTTCATAACGGGTTATCGTCTTCCCACCGAGGCTGAATGGGAGTTTGCAGCCTATGCACCCGTAGCCGACGAAGACGGATTGACCTACGAGGGTAAGGTATATCCTTGGTCGGGTTACTACCCGCGCGACGCGGCTCCCGGTACCATTGCTCAGATGCAAGCCAACTTCATCCGTGGTCGAGGCGACATGATGGGTGTCAGCGGCGCACTGAACGACGGTTATGCCATCACCGCCCCCGTGAATGCTTTCGCTCCCAACGACTTCGGACTCTACAACATGGCGGGTAACGTCAACGAGTGGGTGCTGGATGTGTATCGTGAGACTTCGTTCATGGATGTAACGGAATACAACTCCTTCCGCGGTAACATCTACACCAAGCCCGTGAAGGACGAGAAAGGCAACTATGTCATTGATTCTCTGGGCTGTATCAAAGTGGAGTACACCCCCGAGGACGACCGCCGCAACGTGAAGGACGGTGATGTTGCCTCCCTCCTCCACACCGACTATCCGCTGGATACCACCGGCGTGCAGAACGCGAAAGTGGACCCCACCGACATCCTCGCACCAAAAATCTCTAAGAACAGCCGCGTGTACAAGGGCGGGTCTTGGAACGACCGAATCTACTGGCTCAACCCCTCTTCGCGTCGTTTCCTCGACCAAGACAAGTGCTCCAACACCATCGGATTCCGTTGCGCTATGTCCACGCTTGGCGACCAAATACCCAGTGCACCGACCAAGAAATAATCATCAACTTATAAGATATGAATATCCCGACTAATCTCCGCTACACCAGCGAACACGAATGGATTCGTGTGGAAGGCAACGAGGCCTTTGTAGGTATCACCGACTATGCTCAGTCCGAATTGGGCGAGATAGTTTTCGTAGATGTAAATACCGTGGACGAGAACGTTGCTCAAGGTGAAGTTTTCGGCTCCGTGGAAGCCGTGAAGACCGTTTCAGACCTGAACATGCCCGTATCCGGCACCGTGCTTGAGTTCAACGAAGCCCTCAACGACCAACCCGAGTTGGTAAACAACGACCCCTACGGCGAAGGATGGATGATTAAAATTACCGTTGATAATCCTGCGGAATTGGATAGTCTGCTTGATGCTGCCGGCTATGAGAAGTTGATTGGCTAATTTCCAAAGCATTATTTTCCATACCGATGAGGCTGCCTGACGAGATTGTCAGGCAGCCTTTTTGTTGGAGGAGAGGATGGTGTTAGGAATCGGGAAATCTTAATAATTGAACATTTTCGAGGGTGGTCTGACCTGCGAACGACCCGCGATAGACCCGCGGTCGACCCGCGAAAAACACCCGAAAGAGTGGCGAGGGACGAAATCTTAACAATCGTACCATTTTAGGAGATGCATAGGCGGGTATAGGAACAACATGCAGGAGGCTTTCGTGTGGGGGCGTCAACATAACATTTGTTTTTGTCCAAACTGTTGCATATTTCAAAAAAAAGCAGTATCTTTGCAGTCGATTTGCGTTGGGACAAAAAAAAGAGCCCTTTCGGACTCTTTGTCGGGATGACAAGATTCGAACTTGCGACCTCCGGTCCCCCAGACCGTTGCGCTACCGGACTGCGCCACATCCCGATGCCTTTGACGATAATTTCCCAAAAGCGGGTGCAAAGGTACGACTTTTTTTTGATATGACCAAATAAATTTGAAAAATTCTTGTAAAAAACTTGATTTATGAGCAAAAACTTCTACATAGAGACCTACGGTTGCCAGATGAACGTAGCCGACAGCGAGGTGGTAGCCGCTATCATGCAGACAGCCGACTGCCAGTTGACGGACGATTGGCATGAGGCGGATATCCTCCTGCTCAACACCTGCTCCATCCGCGACAACGCTGAGCAGAAAGTGGTGAGCAGGCTGCGTGAACTCAGGGCGCTGACCCGCAAGGAGCACCGTCCGATAATGGGCGTCATCGGCTGTATGGCGGAGCGCATGGGGGAGGAGTTGATACGGGACTACAAGGTGGATTTCGTAGCCGGACCGGATGCGTATATGGACATTCCTAACCTACTGGCACAGTGTGAGTTAGGGCAGAAAGCCATGAATATCGAACTGAGCAAGACGGAGACCTACCGCGAGGTGATGCCGGCGCGTATCGGCAAGAGTATCAGCGGGTTTGTGAGTATCATGCGGGGTTGCAACAACTTCTGCTCCTATTGCGTGGTGCCCTACACGCGCGGGCGCGAACGTAGTAGAGATGTGGAGAGCATACTGAACGAGGTGCGCGACCTGTGGGCAAAGGGCTACAAAGAGGTTACGCTGCTGGGGCAGAACGTGAACTCGTGGAAAGCGGGGGAGTTGGACTTTGCGGACTTGCTGGAGATAGTGGCGGAAGCGGTGCCCGAGATGCGTATTCGCTTCACGACCTCGCACCCGAAAGATATGTCGGACAAGACCTTGGAGACCATCGCGCGCCACAAGAACCTCTGCCGGTTTATTCACCTGCCTGTGCAGAGCGGGTCGAACAAGATACTGAAACTGATGAACCGCAAATACACCCGCGAATGGTATCTCGACCGGATTGCCGCCATCCGCCGTATCCTGCCCGACGCCGCGATAGGCACGGATGTGTTCTGCGGTTTCCACGACGAGACACTGGAAGACCATGCCGAGACGCTGAGTCTGATGCGGGAGGTAGGATTCGACACGGCGTTTATGTTCAAATACAGCGAGCGCCCTGGTACCTACGCGCAGAAACACCTGCCGGACAACATCGCGGAGGAGGAGAAAGTGCGCCGACTGAATGAGATTATCGCCCTGCAAAACGAGTTGTCGCTGGCGAGCAACCGCCGAGAGATAGGCAAGACAGTGGAGGTACTGGTGGAAGGTTTTTCCAAGCGAAGCCACGAAGATATGTTCGGACGCACGTCGCAATACAAAACCGTAGTCTTCCCGCGCGCCGGCAGACACATCGGCGAACTGGTGCAAGTGCGCGTGTTGGAGGCGAGTGCTGCCACGCTGCGCGGCGAGATTGTGGAAGAGTAAGAACGCAGCCCCCACGCAGCACGAACCGACCTGCATTCGAGATAAGCCCCCACTTGCGCGTCTCAGGGGACGAGGGTGAGAAGGAAAAATCTCAACAATCGTACACTAAATGTTTGTTTACCTATTGATTATTGGGAGGACATAGATGGAAACACCTCCATCCATAGCGGCTTCGACACGTAATGAGCGCCTTGCGTTTGTGCAGCAACAATGGGAGTGCATACACAACTGTGAACTATGCGGCAAATGCCACATGCTTCACGGACAGAACGCAGAGGATGCCTACGCAGAGTACATTACCGGCAAGCGGTCGTATATGGAGATTACCTTGGAACTTAGGCGATGAAACGCATTGCAGCAGAGAAACATACAGTAGAAACGATGATACGCTTGTATTGTCGCAAGCAACACGGGGAAACAGACGGACTTTGTCCGAAGTGTCAAACCTTGCTCCATTACGCGACGCACCGCTTGGATAGTTGTCGATATGCCGAGGCAAAGCCAACTTGTGATGCGTGTCTTGTTCATTGCTACAAACCCGAGATGCGCGAGCAGATTCGTCAAGTGATGCGGTTTAGTGGACCAAGAATGATATGGTATCATCCTTTCATGGCGATTACACATGTGATACGAAAAATCCAAAGCAAAAGAAATGCGTAAAGCAAGCAGAGAAATGCCCGCTGAATGGGCATGGGCGGCTGTGAGCGCTTTTTGCCTCGCACATGGATACCTTTGACAGCGCCATCGCCCGCAGTCTTGATAGAACGGCGGTTGTGCGTATTCGTCTTACCGAACCTCCTATCGGCAAACGCAAGCAATACGACCGTCAAGGTGAGAAAATGAAATACCTAAAGGTCAAAATACGAGGAGAAATTGTAGAAAAGTAGCGAAAAATTGCATTTTTTTTCAATTTTATTTGGCTATATAAAAAAAAAGCCGTACCTTTGCACTCGAAAACAAATAAAATTTTCATAGTTAAGGTTTAGGTTTAATGGCAATAGGAGGC
>JBJECJ010000065.1:0-43832 GCA_051870955.1 Paludibacteraceae bacterium
CGTGGTTCGTGTGGTATGGTATTATCAAGGCGCTGGTGTTCGCGTTTCTGATAACGTCGATGGCGTCGTACTACGGGTATTACGTGAAAGGCGGGGCGCTGGATGTGGGTCGCGCGAGTACGAATGCCGTGGTGAACTCGAGTATTGTGATACTGTTTGCCGACTTGCTTTTGACGAAGTTACTGCTATAGAAACTGCGTGTAAGTAAAGCGCTATGCGCTGTAAAAAAGTAAATGTATGAAAGCCCCTGCGGGGCTGTACACGAAGCAAAGCGGAGTTTCTTACACGGAGTTTTTTACACGGAGTTTCTTACACGAAGTTTCTTACATGAAGTTTCTTACACGAAGTTAAAAAGACAATGATCGAAGTAAAAGACATAGTAAAGACCTTTGAAGACGGAGTGACGGTGCTTGACCATGTGAGCACCGAGATGTACGACGGGAAGGTGAACATGATCATCGGGCAGTCGGGCTCGGGCAAGACAGTGCTGATGAAGGCACTCATCGGATTGCACCGCGTAACGAGCGGACATATCATCTACAAATTGGATGACCGCGAGGTGGATTTGGCATCGCTCAAAGAGAAAGAGTTGCGTATGCTCCACCGCAATGTGGGTATGCTGTTTCAGGGTTCGGCGTTGTTCGACTCGCAGACAGTGCTGGAGAACGTGCTCTTTCCGCTGGAGATGTTCTCCGACATGAACGACAGCGAGAAAGAGGCGCGGGCGCGGTTCTGCCTCGAGCGGGTGAACATCCCCGAGCGGGCATTTCACCTGATGCCGAGCGAGATAAGCGGCGGTATGCAGAAGCGCGTGGCGATTGCGCGAGCCATCACGATGAATCCGAAGTATCTCTTCTGCGATGAGCCCAACTCGGGGCTTGACCCGAAGACAAGCCTTGTGATAGACCAACTCATCAAAGATATTACGGAAGAATACAACATCTGCACGGTCATCAATAGCCACGATATGAACTCTATCATGGAGATAGGCGACAACATCATCTTCCTGCGCAACGGTAAGAAAGAGTGGCAGGGCTCGCGGCACGAGATCTTCCATGCCGACAACGAGGCACTCAACGATTTCGTCTTTGCCAGCGAACTGTTTAAGAAAGTGAAAGCAGCGAACGACTAATAGACCGTTTCACTGAACGACCACTTTGTTGTCCGACCGCTTCGCTAAACGACTGATTTAGATTCTATACTATATCAGTCTGACAGCGAACAAAGTGAGCAGTCGTTTGTCTTTCAGCGCGAAGCGCGGTCTGTCAGTCGTAAGACGGTCAAATAATAATTATGAAAAAATACCTTTTTATCTCATTGTTGATTAGCCTATTGGCGATAGGCATCAGTTGGGCGCAGCAGCCTGCGCGAGTACCTGCATATAGGGGCGTGATAGAGCGTGTGCAGCCCGATGGCGACACGCTACATATCTACTTGCGTGGTGATGAGCGTTATCACTACAGTATGACCATTGACGGATGGCAAATAGTAGAAAACGAACAAGGGACACTTTGCTACGCCCTGCAGCAAAAAGACGGCACGGTTATTGCAAGCAAGAAGCAGGCACACGATGCCGATAAACGCAAATGCTGCGAGACACGATGGTTGAGACGTAAAGGAATCAAAAAAGGAAATTGATATGGCACTCATAAAATGTCCCGAATGTGGGGCGACATACTCCGAATATTCGCCGGCGTGTCTCCAATGCGGTTACCCGACAGAAAAAGCAAAAGAAAGGGGTGCAGAACGAATTGAGGAAGCGCAGACTCCGATCTCTCAACAAGAGCCCTCGGAATGGTCTTCGCAGGCGCGGATACAAACAGCACAAAGAGGGAGGTTATCAGAAGACTTGCACGCAATAACTACTGAGGATGTCCATACTAATACTTCTCCTACTCGCCTAATAGAAACAAAACTATCCCTTCACTGGATTGTAGAAGCATACATCTTTCTGAGTATTATTTTTTCTATTGTTCAATGCTATAACGCTTTTTCTAAACAATTAGGTGCGTTAGTTCTGACGATTTTCACTTTAATTGTCGGAGTATATGTCATATTTGCAATAGGCATTTTGTTCGTTAAAAAGTGGGCTTTGATTTGTTTGTTTTCTTTTAGGTTTATAAATATGATAATAGCAGTTATAGCATTGGCACTTGACCCCTCATTGGAAAATGAGTTCTATAAAGAAATCGTTAAAACATTGATTCTAATAGGGATATTTTTTATTCGTAAAGACGGATACTCTGCATATAGGGCGCTTTGGTGCAATGGAAAAAAGATGGTAGAAATACCGGATGAAAGACAAAAATAGTATCTAAGATAGATTTATGAAAAAGATAGCATTATTAGCAGTAGGTTGCATGGTAGCAACTATGCTGTGGGCGAAGCCCGCGAGAAGAGGTGCCTTGGTCGTTACCCAAGAGGACGGCACGGAGGTCGTAGTATATCAACACGGCGATGAGCGTTTCCACTGGACTACCAACGAGGCAGGGGAGTGGGTAGCGCAGGATGCTAACGGCAAGTGGCAACGTGTGCCTTCGCTTACCGATGAGCAGATACAAGCCCGCCGCGAGGCTTCCAAGTTCGCCATTGCCGAGCAGGCACAGATGCGCAAGCAAGCCGCTACACAGACGGCAGTAGAAACCAATATCGCCGAGCATGGTTTGGTCATCCTTGTGAACTTTACCGATATGGCATTTAAGACCTCGCACGCCGAGATGGATAGCATGCACAACGGCTATAACTACTCCCGCGACTATTCCTATCAATACAACCGCGAGACCTACGACATTCACGCCGAAGGCTCCGCGCGGCAGTATTTCTACGATGCCTCTTTCGGACAATACAATCCTAAGTTCGATGTGGTAGGTCCGGTTACCGTCAGTCAGAAATACTCCTACTATGGCTCCAACGACTCGTATGGAAACGACATGCATGCAGAGCAGATGGTGTACGAAGCCTGCTTGCTCGTGGACTCGCTCTACCCCGAGATAGACTTCAGTCTGTATGACAATAACGGCGATGGCGAGATGGACTATGTGTATGTGGTCTATGCCGGTTACGGCGAGGCTGACGGTGGCCCGAAGAATAGCATTTGGCCGCATAGTTACTGGATTCATTATGCCGGCTATAATTTGACGATTGATGGTGTGAAGATAGACAAGTATGCCTGCGGCAACGAGATTTATGCCCTCTCCAAAGAGCATGACGGTATCGGTACTTTCGTACATGAGTTCGGACATGTGTTGGGTTTGCCTGACCTCTATGGCACCACCAGCAGCGCCACCCATCGCACCTTAGGCGACTGGGATGTGATGGACTACGGCACCTACAACAACGACGGCAACACGCCTCCTACCTATTCCGCCTACGAGCGTTTCTTCTTCGGTTGGCTCACCCCCACGCTCATCACGGATACCGCCTTTCTCACGCTGCATGACCTCTATTCCAGCAACGAGGCTTATCTCATCTCGCCCAACGATAGACATAACCTCATCGGCAACGACCCCGATACCACGGTCTTCTACCTGCTGGAGAATAGGCAGCCGAACATCTGGGATGACTATCTTGCAGGGCATGGCATGATGCTTACCAAGGTGCAATACGACTACAATAAATGGTATAAAAACACGGTGAACAACACCAAGAGCAAACTCGGTGTGGACATCATTGAGGCAAAAGCCAACTCTCTTGCCAACACCAATCTGCCTACCGACCTCTTCCCCGCCGGCGCCACGGAATATACCAAGATTAGCGGGCACCCCATTTACAACATTCAGCAGACGGAAGACGGACTGATTAAGTTCGCTTACCTCTCGCCCGATGTGGTAGAGGGCATAGGGGAGATAGAACTGTCGGGCGAGAATCCCGTGGTGGCTATCTACACCATCACAGGTATGCCTGTAAGCCTCAGCAGCCCACTGCCAAGCGGTTTGTATATCGTGAAACGCCAACACTCCACTGAGAAAGTGATCATCCGATGAAGATAGTCAGTTATAACCTCAACGGCATTCGCTCCGCCATGAGCAAGGGCTTGCTCGATTGGTTGCGGACGGAGAACCCCGATGTGTTCTGCATACAAGAGAGCAAGGCGCAGCCCGAGCAGATAGATACCCTCGCCATGCAGGAATTGGGTTACCATAGTTATATTCACTCCGCGGAGAAGAAAGGCTATTCCGGCGTGTGTATCTTTTCCAAGCAGGAGCCCGACCGCGTGGTGGCGGGTATGGGAATCCCCGCCTACGACAGCGAGGGGCGCGTGCTGAGAGCCGACTTCGGAGATATCACCATTGTCTGCGTCTATATCCCCAGCGGGACGACGGGCGATGTACGGCAGGCGGTGAAGATGCAGTTCTTGGAAGACTTCCTGCAATGGATAACCGCGCTGCGCAAAGAGCGAGCGAACATCGTGGTTTGCGGCGACTACAACATCTGCCACAAGCCCATTGACATCAACCATCCCGAGCGGCAAGTGGGCGTCAGCGGCTTCCTTCCCGAGGAACGCGAATGGATGGACAGATGGGAAGCCAGCGGTATGATTGACTCTTTCCGCTTGTTTGACACCTCGCCCGAACGCTACTCATGGTGGAGTTTCCGCGCAGGAGCAAGGGCAAGAAACATCGGCTGGCGCATTGATTACCACTGGGTGAGCGAACCGCTACGAGATAGAATAGCAGACGCTCGTATATTGACCGATGCCGTTCACTCCGACCATTGCCCGGTAAGTTTGGTTTTGAATTAAGAATTAAGAGGGCAGTGGGGCATGTTAATTGTTAATTGTCATCTATGGATACTTTACGTACCGAACATCTGATAAAGAAATACGGCAAACGCACGGTAGTCAACGATGTGAGCATCGGCTTGGAGCAGGGCGAGATTGTCGGATTGCTGGGACCCAACGGTGCCGGCAAGACGACTACTTTCTATATGACGACGGGGCTCATCACCGCCAATGCCGGCAAGATATTTCTCAACGATAAAGATATCACCGACTACCCGATGTACAAACGGGCGCAGTTGGGTATCGGCTACCTGCCGCAGGAAGCCAGCGTCTTCCGCAAGATGACCGTAGAGGATAACATCATGTCAGTCTTGGAGATGACCAAGTTCAGCAAAGACTATCAGAAGCAGAAACTGGAGCAACTCATCTCGGAGTTCAACCTCGCGCATGTGCGCAAGAACCTCGGAGACCGTCTCTCGGGTGGCGAGCGTCGCCGCACGGAGATAGCCCGTTGCCTCGCCATAGAGCCAAAGTTTGTGATGCTGGATGAACCTTTTGCCGGCGTTGACCCTATCGCTGTGCAGGAGATTCAAGACGTGGTGTGGCGGCTCAAAGATAAGAATATCGGTATCCTCATCACCGACCATAATGTGGACGAGACCCTGATGATTACCGACCGCGCCTATCTGCTCTTTGAGGGCAAAATACTCTTCCACGGCACTCCCGAAGAGTTGGCAGCCAACCCCATTGTGCGCCAAAACTACCTCGGGAGGGACTTCGAACTGAAAAAGAAAAGCAGGGTATAATGTCTTGTAATTCATTGAAAAAGTTACTCTACATATTGCTACTAAGCCTAACCATAGGCAGTTGCACTTCGCCTAATGACGATTTCTCAATAGTTCCATGTGCACCGATTCCCGTGGGTTTGGCTTCCGCTACGGCTTTCTCCTTTGACGGAAAAGGATATGTCTTTGGTGGTCGAGACCAAGAGGGACTACTACATAATGAACTGTGGATGTATGACCCGACTAAAGATACCTGGACATGCTTGGGAGAGACCCCTTTGCAGCCACGCGTTAGGGCTTGTGCATGCGCTACTGATGGGGAAGTTTATATCGGTTTAGGTTCTACCGGAAAAGTATATAATGAGAGTTGCTACTTAAAAGATTGGTGGGCATTTTTTCCTGCTACCAACTCGTGGAAACAAAAAGCGTCTCTAAACACCACCAATACAATAGGAGGTATCGCCTATCTGCAAGCGGATACCATTTATGTGGCCTATAGTAGCGGCTATGGTTTTTCTCGCGATGTGCAGTTATACGCTTTATCAGATGACACTTGGGCACTTCGCCCCGACAATTGGCATCGCGCCCTCTCGGGACTAGGGATAACAGGTTGCAGTGCAGCAGGGCGAGCATTCCTTGGCACGGGGTTCAACACAAACAATCTCAACCAATGGTATGAGATTGCTCTGCCTACCGATGAATGGACAGCCTGCCCAGATGTGCCCAATGGGAAACGTTCACTTGCTATTTGCGCTGCTAATAGTCAGTATATTTATCTCTTTGGAGGGCGTTTCTTCGGCGGAGAACTCACCCGCGGGAAAATCTATTCTGACATTGAGTGTTTTGACCTTACTGCTAATAAGTGGACAAAAAGCGGAGTTATGCCCTATGGTGAAGCGGAGAACATGATTGCCTTTACCATAGGTGAAACCGTTTATTTTGGTTTAGGGGAGGACGCAAACGGAACTATTCACCAACAACTATACCGCATTGAACCATAGACGTATCTATATCATTCTTTTGGGGCTTTTATCTCTCCCGCTCTATGCATGGGATTGGTGGCCTGTAGCCGTTGACCATGCGTCTTCTTTCAAAGGCGACTCTTTGCGCTATGAGTTGCAACTCACGGGGGTGGCAAGCCATGGCAAATATGCACCTTTTTGGTTGCAAACTAACCGTCAAGGGGATATTGCCCCCACTCCATATAGCGGCAACCTGCGGGTAGGTATTCTCAAGCCTGCTTCGCAACCCCATCGATGGTTCGACTATGATTTTGCCCTATCGCTCACCCAACGCTGGCAGAGCCTATCAGATGCGATTAACCCTGCTGTAAATCGTACAGCAATCGGTTATTTCAACCTTGCATACGCTCATGCGCGACTTTACATCGTGGATATCACTCTCGGCATTCAGCCGGAGCAATACGGTTGCCCCGATAACGACCTCACCACCGGCGGGCTGCTCTATTCCTACAATGCCCATCCTATGCCCTGCGTGCGTATCGGCATTGAGCAGTGGACACCCTTCCCCGGATTGTACGGCTACTTGGAGGTGAAAGGCGGTATCAGCCACCAGTGGCAAACAGATAATGCGTATGTGGAGAAAGGCTATGTGCACCATAAATGGATTGGCGGACGCATTGGCGGCAAGTTGCCGGTGAACCTCAGTTATGAATTTCACCACGTGGCGCAGTGGGGAGGTTACTCCTCCGTGTATGGCGACTTGGGCAACGATTGGCATGCGTTTCTCAATGCTTTTTTTGTCCGCTCCGGCGGCAGTACGGCGAACGATCAACTTAATGCACAAGGCAACCATATTGGCAATCAGATACTGACGTTGGATGTGAAAGGCGAAGGCTGGAAAGTGAGCGCCTATTGGCAAAACCTCTTTGAAGATGGTCCTATCAAATTCATTGGCTTCGGTATGAACGTGCCCGATGGATTATGGGGAATCAATGTAACTCAGACGCATTGGCGCTATATCAGTGGTTTTACCTACGAGTTTTTACAAACTACTGACCAGTCAGGTCCGTACCATGACCGAGACGGATTGGCATACGGAGGTGCTGACAACTATTATCGAAATGGCATCTACCGCAATGGCTGGAACTATTTTTATCGCACCTTGGGCAATCCATTCTTAACCTCCCCCGTGTACAACGCAGACGGCACTATATACACCCAAAATAGTATGGTGCAGGCGCATTTTGCGGGCATCAAAGGCGACATATACGGGTTTCGCTACCGACTGGTGGGCTCCTATGTGCGCAACTATGGTAATACGAATATCCATCCCACACTGCAATCCACCAACACAGCATTGCTATTGGAAGTGCAGAAACATGTGGAGAAAACATGGGGGCTGGATTTCTCCCTCTCGCTTGCTGCGGACATAGGCAATCAGTTCGGCAACCTATTCGGCGCGATGCTCACCATCCGCAAACAAGGACTAATCACACAATGGTAACCATATAAAAATAAAGTAATTATGAATCTTGTAGAAGTAAGCAATCAAATTTTTAGAACAGCAGTTGTAGATTACCACATTACAAATGATGTAGATGCCCCTATGCACAATCCTTATGCCACGGGAACTATTGAGCATGATTTATATCTCAAGAATTGGATTGATACAGTGCAGTGGCATTTGGAAGATATCATTCGCGATCCGCAGATAGACCCTGCGGAGGCTCTTCTGCTCAAACGGCGAATAGATAGGAGTAACCAAGAGCGCACCGATTTAGTGGAGCGTATCGATTCCTATTTTTGGGAGCAATACCATAGCATCCAGCCTAAGGCAAATGCAAAGATTAACACCGAGAGTCCCGCATGGGCGATTGACCGTTTGAGCATTCTGCACGTGAAGATTTACCACATGCAAGAGCAAGTGAATCGCGCGGATGTAAGCCAAGAGCAACATGATAAATGTGCCTCCAAATTGGCAGTACTTCAAGAACAATTACAGGACATGACCACCTCTATCACACAACTGCTTGAGGACTATGCTGCCGGCGAACGCATTATGAAAGTGTATCGTCAGATGAAAATGTACAACGACCCGACCCTTAATCCCGTATTGTACAAGAAATAATAATGACTAAACTACTTATCATACGTTTCTCTGCGCTTGGGGATGTGGCAATGCTGCTGCCGGTGGTGGAGAGGTTGGCAAACACATATCCAAGACTCTCTATTACTATTTTGTCTCGCCAACAAACTGCTCCTTTGTTTAAGGATATGCCTGAGAATGTGCATTACTTTGGTGCCGATTTGCGTGGAAAGCATAAGGGGATAAAAGGAATGAATAAACTGCTGCAAGAAGTAGATTATCAGCAGTTTGATGCAGTGGCAGATATGCACGATGTCCTACGGAGCAAATACCTGCGTATGCGCTTTCGGCTAATCGGGAAACGAATATCTATCATACGGAAAGGAAGGATTGACAAATATCTGCTTACGAAGCGACATCATATCTCGTACCATTTTCCCACTACTATAGAACGTTACCAAGACGTACTACAACGCTTGGAACTACCGGTACAACTCTCCCCTCAACGGACTAATGGCGGGGAACGTATAGGCATTGGAATTGCTCCATTTGCTGCACATAAAGGTAAGATTTATCCGTTGGAAAAGATGGCAGAGGTTGTGCGGTTGCTGTCTAAGGTGGGTGAGCCTATCTATTTATTTGGCGCCGGACAACAAGAACAAACCATTCTGGAGCAATGGGCAGCAACTTATCCGAATGTAACCTCATTAGCCGGTAAACAAGATATGGCAAAGGAGATTGCAATAATGCGTGGACTGCAACTGATGGTTACTATGGATTCTGCCAATATGCACCTCGCTTCTATTGCCGGCACACGGGTGCTTTCTATTTGGGGAGCCACACATCCGGCTGCTGGATTCCTCGGATACGGACAGAGCGAGAGCGATTGTATCCAACGCGATTTACCTTGCCGCCCGTGTTCTGTGTATGGTAACAAACCTTGTCAATATGGCGACTACCATTGTTTGGATATAACACCCGAGGAAATCGCAAATCGCATACAACAAGCCTTATGCAAATAGTCGTTTCACCTACATTCGAACATCTGCGTTCTTGGATAGAAACCATCCCGCAATCATTCGACACAATGGGAGAGGTCATCTATGACGCACGCAATCAGATACGTATGGCAAAGACTCCGGACGGTACGACAGTCAATATCAAACGTTTTCACACACCCGCCTTTGCCAATCGAGTTATCTATTCTTATTTTCGCCAATCAAAAGCCGAACGAGCATATCAGAATGCTTTACTCCTCTTGGATAGAGATATTGCTACGCCTACGCCTATCGGATATATCTTATGCGGGAACCACCTTTTAGCAGAGAGTTTTCTTATCACTCTGCAAAGTCCGCTTAAACGAAATTTCTACGAATTTCGACATCATGCCCTTGAAGGATATGAAGATATCGTACATCGGTTTGCTCTATTCACCGCAGAGATGCACAAGAAGGAAATCTTACACTTGGATTACTCTCCCGGCAATATCCTCTTTGATGTGCTGCCCAATGGAGAAGTAACATTTGCATTGGTAGATATCAACCGCATGCGCATCGGGCATCCTATCTCACAAAAAGAAGCGTGCAAAAGTTTTCGGCGGCTATGGGGAAAACAAGACTTTCTTGAACTCTTGGGCAAAGAGTATGCAATCGCTCGAGGTTGGAATGAGCAGCAGACTTGTGAACTAATTATTCACTATTGGAAACAATTTTGGAGAAATCGGAAATGACGATTATTCAATACATAGCATCCCCTTTTTGGGGTGGTGGAGAGCAGTTTGTCTATTCTTTGGCTAAGCAATTGGTTGAACAATATCACCACACCCTCATCTTTATTTGCCAGCCGAACACGGACAAACGAATGCAGGAACGATTCCAAGCCATTGGTCAAACTATTACGTTGAAACCGACAACTAAAAACGGTAAGTTTTCTTTCCGAACAGCGTACCAACTTTCTCAAATTATCAACAAGAACCGTGCACACGTATTACATGTACATGAAATGAAAGACTACTTTGTGTGTGCATACGCAAAAATACTTTGCCACCAAAACATACGTCTAATTGCTACGGTGCATATCATTCGTCCTGCTAAAAACAAAATAAGTTGGAGATGGGTCTATCGGCAGTTTGACAAGATTACTTTCGTCTCAAATTTAGCAAAAGAAACCTTTTTATCTTCGTTAGGGAATAGCCAAAATTACATATCCACCCGAGTTATTCACAATAGTATAGCAAGTAATTCTGTATCATCTTCCGACATAGATGTATATTCTCGGTATCGTGAAACTCCAAAAGATGTGATTATTTTGTACCATGGTCGGGTGTGTGCGGAAAAGGGTATATTGCAACTCCTTCCTCACCTACGCAACTTGATGCATCTACCTATACACATTTTTGTTGCGGGATTTGGAAATGAAATAGATATCGATTATATTCAGAATCTATCTGCTGAAGTGCCATTCAAAGGGAAAATACACTACATAGGTTTTCAGTATGATATATCTCCTTTCGTGGCACATGCGGATATTGGATTAGTGCCATCTATAGTTCCTGAAGCGGGGGGACCGTTGGCCCTTTTGGAACATCTACAAGCCGGAAATCCTGTCATCTCTTCAGACAATGGTTCCCAGCCGGAATATATCACACATGGAGAAGAGGGTTTCCTATGTAACCCAATGGATTATGTGCATTGGGAAGATTACATACAACGGTTGGTTGAGGACGATGCATTGAGAGCAGAGATGGCGGTCAAAGCGCAGCAACGCTTTCAGAAAGAATTTACTTACACCCTATTTCTTAATAAGATAATTGCCTTATATGAATAACATATTGAGTTATATAAACCGAAATAGGTTTGTTCTTATCGGGCTATGTTGTGTGGGACTTTGGTATATTTTGTGCCTATTGTTTCCACCTTCCATTAATATAGTTGCCGAAACATCTCTCTACTCTCGGCAGATAGCAAGGCTTTCGCTTTTTGCTCTGCTTGTACCTGTAGTTATTTTTGCTTACGACACTCGAACCGACAAAGTCCTTATTACCGAACGCCTATTATGGCTGGCTTGTGCGGTGCTTCTCGCAGTGGTAGTACACAATGTGCGTACCTTGTTAGATGTGGAATTAATCTTTTTGGTGATGGTAGTTGTATATCTCATCAAGAATAAAGGTAAAACATTCCACTCGTTATCTGCTTTATATTATTTGCTTATTGCCTATGTAATATGGAATGGCATAAGCATTATGTGGAGCAATAATCCTTCCTATGGATTACACCTTCTCCAGCGGTTTGTACCGCTCATCTTGTTCCCTATTTGTTTTCAGTGTTTCCGCGTTAGTAATCGTATTTTTCACTTGTTGCTAAAAGTGTTTTGGCAGGCAGCATTTATCTCTTGTCTATTATCTTTTTGCAGTTCTATATATGTATTGCTTTATTTAGATACATCTATTTTTGATATATTCACTCTACATAAAGCACAAATTCACGGGTATTATTGTTATAATATCTTGTATGCTTGGAGTGCGGCACCACATCCATCATATAATGCGATATGGTTACTTTTTGCTACATTAACGAATATCTATCTATTTGAGCATAAGCAAATAAGTCAAACAGGATACACTATTCATTGGATAGTTACCATTTTACTTGTGGTACTATCGCAAAGCAGAATCGGAATAGTGATGGAAATAATTGCATTCATTTGCTGGATAATATATCACTTCCGATTTAAGAAGGTTGTTTTGGCAATTATAGGCAGTATTATTTTTGTCGGACTCCTTGGAGCATATTTCGTAACTCCACAGATATTTGAGCAATTTTTAGGAGATCCAACGAGGGTAAAACTTTTAGAAGTGGCTACGTATCATATCAAACTCCACCCGTGGTTAGGATGCGGGTTAGGCGGTATGACATCGGAATACCTTTGTGCCACCATTCCTAATTTCCCATTTGTGCAATATCCTCATTTCTATCCCCATAACCAATTCACCGGCGACTGGATGCAAAGCGGATTACCGGGTATGTTGCTCATCACGTCAATCTCTGTCTTTTTCTTGATAATCAGTATCAAAAAAAGGAACTATCCGATGATTGCGTTTTGGCTCTGCATCATTCCTTTTATGCTAATAGAAATGCCGCTGCGGTTTCTTTATGGCAATCTTTCGATTGCTATTATGACCTCTTTTTGGCTTACTCAGATGCCAACGTCCGATACAATAGCAAATAGGAGTTCAAATGGTGCTCCCATGAAAACGAGATAGCATACTGAAATGCAGCCTCTTGGCTCTCTACATTGTTTTGCACAGCCCATTCTATTAACTCTGCCGACTCCTTGGGGGGATAGCCTTTCTCGAAGAATTGCACATGCGTTCCTCCTATTTCTATTAGACTGGTTTTCTGCGAACAAATCACGGGTTTTCGAAATAACATGGCCTCTACAATGGGTAAGCCGAAGCCCTCAAACAAAGACGGGAAAACAAAAGCCGCACAATGGCGATATAGCCACACTTTTTCTTCCGGCGATACCAATCCCATCAAATGGACATTCTGAATACCTTTAGCAGCAATAGTCGCACGCAGTCGGTTGGCGTACTCAGTATGGTCATTGCCGGCAATGTATAGTTGGTATTGCGGCAGATACTGCATCATATCAAGCAGTACATGAAAATTCTTTTTTTCTTTGCATTCGCCTATCGTAAATAAGTACGGCTTTTGAGGGTCAATCTGCATCGGAATATGCTCCTGCTGCAAATCAATACGTTCTATACCATTGTAAATCACGTCAATGGACTTCTTTCTTGTATGCAAGTATCGTTTTGTTTCCTGTCTGGCAAACTCGGATATACATACTATCTTATCGGCTCTATCCGCTTTCTTTTGTATCTTTTTAAGATATTGTTCCACCTTTTTCCCCCGCTTCTCATACACAAAGTTGAAATCATGGATTGTCAGGATATACCGCTTTGCAAACGGTCGATAGCGCGATAATTGGTGTATAGCATGCCAAACGTCGAAACGCTTACCTATCAACCAAGGGAAAACACGATATATCTTGTGCGCTACGATATATTTGACTTTGTCGCCAAAGGCTCCTACGAATCGGGACGGTACAAGTAGATAGATTTGTTCATCCGATTGCGGAATATACTTATCACGGAAAAAATAACCGTAATTGAGTGCCACTTGCCCTAAACCGCAATGCACATTTTTCAATATCGACAAATCAATCAGTATTCTCATAATGTATCGTATATTTCCAATAAATGACGAGCGACCTCATCGTCCGTAAATTTCTCACTTTGTTGATATCCCTCTTGTATCATCTTCGTCCGTAAGTTACTATCTGCCAACATCATAGCCAACTGCTTTCCTATCGCCTCCACATCATTCGGGTCTGCATATAGTGCCGCTTTACCTCCCGTCTCCTCAAAACAACTACCCGTTGATGTTAGCACGGGTGTTCCCACGCACATAGCCTCTAAGATAGGGATTCCAAAGCCTTCAAACACAGACGGATAAACGAATACCTCCGCCCCTTTGTATAATGCAGGGAAGTCCGTAAACGGAATGCCGTGCAAGAAATAGACTTCTTGGTGGCACTGTGTAGCCAACTGCCGCAAAGTCTCCCCATATTTGGATGGAGCACCGGCATACACCAACGGGACATCTATGTGTGCTCTTTCCATAGCCAATTGCAGATTATACAGGTTCTTGCGAGGCTCTAACGCGCCCACGTAAAGCACATACTGACTCGGCAAATGATACTTGGCTCTAACCGACGTTACTTCCTCTTCGGAAATCGCTTTGCGAAATTGATTGTTGCAGCCCTGATAAACTACTCGTATTTTTCTTTCATCCGCATGAAAATAGGTTATCATGTCCCGTTTGGTCTGCTCCGAGATAGCAATAATCACATCAGCGTTCGCACAAGCATATCGCACCTTTTGTGCAAACAAATGCCGATAGCCAATGCTGTATAATTTCGGATAGCGCATGAATATCGCATCATGCATCGTAACAATCGTCCGAATATCGGTACTGTGGATACCTATAGGCAGTTCGCCAGATAGACCATGATATATCTCCACACGGTGTTGTTGTAGGGATGCCAAGCAACCACGCATTCTCCATATATCGGGGAAATATCTCCATACACCTTGTGGAGAAAGGATAGTACCGCGTTGAGGAGAAAAACGGGCAGAGGGAACTCCGCAGTAGAAATACTCATTTTGCGGAGCATAGTCAGCGAGCAGCCGGATAGTGTCTCGACTATAATTGCCAAGCCCACGGGCATTGGCAAAGGCTCGCTTGGCATCAAAAGCTATTCGTTTGGGCTCGTCCATTGGTTTGCTACTGCTTTTATGTTTACTAACTGATGTTGTACTGCATATTTCCTCATCGTGTCCAAACGCATATGCTCCGTTTCGCTTCGTTCTTGTTCCGTGGGCAGATGATAGAGATATTCTTTTTGGGTGTTTATGCTATAACTATATAGCCACTCCCCATCACAACAACCTAAATGGTCATTATTGACGAAATAGGCATACTCCCTATTCTTTTGCAATAGATTGATACCCATCGTATTGTCTGTGTATGGAAGACCTAAAATACCTAACAACGTGGGTGTAATATCTTGCTGTTGAGCAGGAGAATAGATAACCGTATCACCTAAACCTTTCGATACAAAGAAACAAGGGATGGTATTACATTGTAAATTATAATCATAGGGTGTTGAGGAGATATTTCCATGGTCTCCGACTAAGACAAACAATGTATTCTTGCCCCATTTCGTTTGCTGTGCTTGTTGCATAAATTGTCGCAAAGCGTCATCTGCATAAGCAATAATCTGCTGTTCTTCATTAGCACCCATCGGGCGATATTTGTCGGGAATAACAAAAGGAGTATGATTGCTAACCGTGAGAAAAAGTGCAAAAAAGGGTTGGTCAGTGGTGTCTGCTCGTTGCTGCAAGTAATCCAGACCATACGAAAACATATAGTCATCCGGCACGCCGAAATTGTTCACAACCTTGTCCGATGGATAATCATAGAGCGAGAAGATACGTTCAATACTATTATCATAGAAAAAGGAATTCATGTTATCGTACTGCGGATTACCGGTAACGAAGACAAAAGTGCTATATCCGTTTTGCTTTAATGCAAACGGCAATCCCATATACTGGTGGGAAGGCACTGTCATAGTGGCTTTGGCGAAGTTCGGACCATAGCCGTACAACGTAGCCGTAATACCATTGTTGGTATGTACACCGGCAGAATAAAAATTACTGAAATACAAAGAACTATCCCGTAATGCAGCCAAATAAGGGGTGATATGCTTTCCTTGGTAAGTCTCCTCCAAATGGGCAGAACTCATTGATTCCATCAGTATGACTACCACATTTCGTTTACCCAAGCCATTTGTTGCCTCCTTTTGACGTGATAATGGATGCAAGGAGTCGCTTACTTGTACCCCCAACTCTTGTTGCACTGCTGCTAATGCCTGCTGCTCATCTATCTGCAATATCGTTGGCAGGTCTTCTGATGTATATTCCGCACTTTTGATGATATTAAATATAGGATTGATACCCAACCGATTATAGAACGCATTATCACAAAAATAGGCAAAACTTACCCCTAACGGGTAACGCTGAAAACTCCCCCTTATTCCGCAGAAACATACTCCGTACATTAGAACACTCAGACAAATAGCCACCACATAGTCCTTGCACGCAAGCATGGACGTTTCTTTATCTATATGCTTCTTAAACAAACATACTATACGCGCCAATGCCCATAAGTATATCCCCACAAATGCAATGGCTATCAATAAATAAAGCCAATTTTCCTTATCCCCAATCAGCATACCTGCTGTGTCTTTGGCGAAAGCGAACCATTCGGTAACAAAGATATTCAGATGATTATCAAAAAACTGAAAATAACGCGTATTTGCTACCTCTATCGGCAATCCAATTGTATAAACTGCCCCATAATACCCGCCTATGCCGCGCATCAGTTTTGCTATTACACTACCATATTGCACGCGCTGAGCAAGAACAATAGTACTTATCGTGATGCACAACAATGGCAACGCGCTGACATAGCAGGCTATTAGATTGTCAAACTTCACTCCGATGAGTAAGGCACGCCATGCCAACGACCAATCAACACCCGAAGTCGGCATATTAGAAAAAAGCAGCAACAAGCGGCAGACAAATAACGATACCAAACACAAAATGTGAATAGCCAGAATGAAACCTATATTTTTCAGCAACTTACGTAACATATCTTTCTTCCCTTGTAATGTCTATCGTGCTTATTTGTCAAACAAGCCTCGTAATTCTCCATGCCTATTCCAAACACCGTCCAGATTAAACCGCACGATTAACTGTTGCTGATGCTGCAAATGGTATGTGTCGTAGTGCATATTCCATGAGAAATAGAAATTGACGAAACTGCTTCGATACAGATACACCATCAAATCTGTACGATTGTACAATCGAGATTGATAGAACGGGTCGCCTAAATTGAGATAGGCATTGCGTGACCGAAAAGGTTGCAGATTATCACCATAATAGAACGTGTTTTTCAGCCCCAAGAACCACCAGCGAGCATATAATTCCACCAACATTCCCTGCGGAAACAGGCTCTCATCGGTGGCTCTATCTCGCTCCCATTCGAAGATATATCCCACCTGCAAAGACAGGGAATCAAGCGGGGTGTAGGAACTCAAATTGACTCCGATAAAGGCATTCACGTTGATATCGTCCATTACAGCCTCGTGGTTGGGGGCAGCAAAGCCTGCTTTATGATTCAGGCTGAAAAGCCCGCCCGTCATCAGCCATTTGTACTGATAACGTCCGTCCAACACCAATCGAAACATCTCACGGCGTTCTGTTGTTTGACTGCTGCGCCAATCGCACATAAACTCCACATATCCCCTTTTGTCGCGATATGACATCAAAGCACCCTGTATATTCGGATGCATATATATCAAAGAGTCATACATTACCCAATCCGGCAGCGGAGCAATGCGATTCTCATAAGGGATGGCACCCATCCCCACATCGAACCCCCGATACTGAAAATGGTAGTAGGCAGTGGGGGCTATCTGTATATCTCGCCAGTTGCCTCCCAAGGGCTGTGTATAGCGCACGCCTGCTACCAACTCATGCACACCGCCAGCCCTATCATTGATACGCACTCCGATATCGGGTGATAGGCGGAAATTGAGCAATGTTTGCGGAATCTGATAGGGAGCCTTGTACTCACGATTGTCGAAATAGGCAGCAAAATCCACATTATAGATAAAACGCACCCTCTTTGCCTCCTCGGCGGCTCTGCGCTGCAAAGAAAGGGAATCTACCGCTACATAGCGTGGCGCTTTGGAATAACGTGTCCAGAAACCCGAGACGGCTACCGAATCCATAGCATTCGCCCATGTGCAAACACACAAGAGGAATACGCCCGCACATATTATCTGTAATTTCCTACCGCTCATTTCTTTAAGATATTGATTCCGTATGCCAACCCCACACGCACTTGGTGGAAAGGATAATCCTTGATGCCGTACTGATATTCCGCAAAAGGTTCAAAGCCCTTGACATGCCCCGCCAGACGCGCCTTAATCGTCATCGGTCTATCACCGTCTTTCTCCCATCCTGCATAGCCGCTCCATACCGCACGCACCGACACATACTCCGACTTGAGCAACATCTGCAATCCGTACATCACCGCATCGTTCTGCCGCCCGTTGTCCGTTTGCCAGCAGAGGAAGCCCGCCGACCCCGCAAAACGCAACTCTACTTTCGCATCCGTTGCATCGGCATACGGAAAGGTCTTTCCTTTACTGAAATACAACGACTTCCCCACGCTCAAATCAAAGAAATACCCGGGGTTATCGTAGTATCTTGCTTTCTCAAAACTGCCTCCGCTCGCGGTCTTTATCGCGGCGCGGAGCGTAATATCCGGCGCAAACTTTCGAGCTTTCAGCAGTTGAATATCCGTAGAGACATACACGTCGCCCGCCTCATGCCCCGCCATCGGTATGCTGTCTTGCAAACGGCAGGTGCGTTGCCGCTCCGTAGTCATGCTGTACCACTCCTGCACCGGCATCCATAGCGTCAGGTTCACGCGCTCTGTAAACAGCGGGACATACACCCTCGCAAACAAGTCGGCCGTTCGGTCCCCTTCATAACCAAAGTAGCCATCTCCCGCTATTTCCAGGCGGAGATGGCTCTGTGTGCGCCCGTCCAACATCTCGGGCACGGGGAACGCATTCGGTCCGAAATACGCCGGCGCAATGCCCGTCGGCTCTCCCAAATTAGGATGCGCTATCGGCACACGCGCCGACAAGGGCAACACCCACAAAAGTAGTGCGTACAAGGCAGACTTCCTCATAACGATTTATCCAAACAGGTTTTTGAAGAAGTTTTTCTTATCCGCCGAGCCGGGGGCGATGTTCGGGCTGTCTTGCAGTTTCTCAATCAGTTTCTTCTCATCGCGCGAGAGTTTCTCGGGGATATACACGCCCACGTTGATGAGCAAATCGCCGGTGCCGTATTGCCGCCCGTATTGGTCTATCGAAGGCAGACCTTTTCCCCTCATTCGAAGCACTTTCCCGGGTTGCGTGCCCGGCGTAATCGTAATCTTCACGTTGCCCGTCAGCGTCGGAATCTGCACTTGTCCGCCCAACACTGCCGTCGGCATATCCAGCAACAGGTTGTAAATCAGGTCGCTGCCGTCGCGCACGAAGTCCTTGTGCTCTTCTTCCTCCACCAGCACCAGCAAGTCGCCGTTCACTCCGCCGCGCGGAGCCGCATTACCCTTGCCCTGCACCGTCAGTTGCATGCCGCCGGAGACACCCGCGGGGATGTTGATTTCTATCACTTCCTCATCGCGCACCACGCCCTCGCCGTTGCATTTCGGGCATTTGTTCTTGATGATTCGTCCCTCGCCGTGGCAGGTCGGGCACTCTTCCTGTACCTGCATCATGCCGAATATCCCGCGCTGCGAGCGCACCACGCGCCCCGAACCTTTGCAGGTCGGACACGTCTCGCCGCCGCTGCCGTCCGCGCTGCCCGTACCTTGACAGGATGAGCAGGAAACCAACTTCCGCACTTTGATTTTCTTCGTCGTGCCTGTGGCTATTTCTTCCAGCGTCAGGCGAACCTTCACGCGCAAGTCCGAACCTCTGCGCACGCGCTGCCCGCCGCGGCTGCGACCACCGCCGCCGAACAAATCGCCCAAGTCGAACCCTGCGCCGCTGAAGATATCGCCGAACTGCGAGAAGATATCCTCCATCGACATGCCTTGCCCGGGTCGGAAACCGCCCATGCCGTCCATGCCGGCGTGCCCGAATTGGTCATAGCGTTGCCGTTTCTGGGGGTCGGAAAGCACCTCGTAGGCCTCCGCCGCCTCCTTGAATTTCTCCTCGGCTTCCTTGTCGCCGGGGTTCTTATCGGGGTGATACTGAATGGCTTTCTTGCGGTAGGCTTTCTTTATCTCGTCTGCCGTCGCCGTCTTCGACACACCCAGCACCTCATAGTAATCTCTTTTCTCTGCCATACTAACTTATAATTTGAAAATGAACAATTCGTAAATTTGAAAATGATTAGTCCCGAATGGCAATTTTCAAATTTCCCAATTTACAAATTTTCAAATTGCCTTCTTATTCTCCCACCACCACTTTGGCGAAGCGAATCACTTTCTCGCCCAATTTGTAGCCTTTCTGCGTACAGTCAATCACTTTTCCCTTCTTGTCCTCGCCTGCCGCAAAGGTCGTTACCGCCTCATGCTCGTCGGTGTTGAAGTCCGCATTCTCCGTCTCTATCGCATGCACGTCGTGCTTGTCGAGGAAGGAGATGAACTTCTGGTGAATCAACTCGATACCCGACCGCAGGCTCTCGATATCCTCCGTCTTCTGCATAGCAGCCTGCGCACGCTCAAAGTCGTCCACCAGCGCCAGCATCTCCGTGAAAATCTTCTCGCCGGCGGTCTCCATCAGCGCCAACTTCTCTTTGTTCGTGCGGCGGCGATAGTTGTCAAACTCCGCCATCATGCGCAGGTTCTTGTCCTCCAACTCCGCCACGCGAGCCGTCAGCGTCTCCACCTCTTGGTGTAAGTCCGCCTGCGGAGCCTCTTGCTCTGCCGTCTCTTCCGCAGCAGGTGCCGCACTCTCTTCCGCAGCCGTCTCTGCGCTTGCCGTTTCTGCCTCAGGCATCACTTCGTTCTTCACTTCCTGCTCCATCTCGGGAGCCTTCTTTTCTGTATTCTCTTCCATTTTTCGCTTGTTTTTCTTGCTCATAGTTCGTATAGGTTTTAGTATTTTGTTCCAAATCGTTTTCATATCATCGACTGCCATTTTGTCAGTCTGCCACACGCCGACACGCCCGACTTTTCGTCGGAACAGGGTCGAGACATTTACCCGACATTTACCTGACGCTTACGAGACTTTGTCGCGGGTCTATCGCGGGTCTATCGCGGGTCTATCGTAACATTACCGCGGGTCTCCCGCAGGTCGTCCGCAGGTCTCCCGCAGGTCGGCAACATCTCAATCGGCGCTAACCGACATGTCGCAAATACCGTGCCACAGCCCCCAAAACTGCCATTTTGTCAGTTCACAGCACCTCCATCACATCCCGCAAACGCCTCACCGCCTGCACACCCTCGGGCAACGCCTGCGCCGACGGCTCCGGACTAATCCACACCGCGTCAATCCCCGCATTCATCGCCCCTTCGATGTCGCTGCCCCAACTGTCGCCCACCATCACCACCTCCTCTTTCTCCAAATACGGCAACTCTCTGCGGTTCATCTCCATTGCCACCTCAAATATCCGCGCCCCGGGCTTCAACGCACCCACCTCCTCGCTCAGCACCACGTGCCGAAAATACGGCAGCAGCCCGGACTTCTCCAGTTTGTAGTGCTGCACCTCGGCGAAGCCGTTGCTCAACACCGTCAGCGCGTACTTCCCCGCCAGATACGACACCACCTCCCGTGCATCGGGCAGCAGTCGGAAATGCGCATTGGTCTGCGCAAGGAAGAGCGAACTCATCTCCATCGCCAGCGGTTTGAATGCCTCGCCGTCCTCCTTCGCAATACCTTTCACCGCGCATATCGGGTGCAGAAACCTGTCCATCATCAGGAAAGGTCTGTCTATCTGTCCATGCCCGTACAAATGCCACAACTCCGCATTGTGCGCATGGTACGCCTCAAACCAATCCTCGAAAGGCACACCCCACTCCGCAATCCTAAACTGCTGATACACATCCTCTTGCGCCAACCGAGCCGCCGTCCCCCAATCGCCCAAAGTATCATCCCAATCAATAAAAACCGCCTTCTTCATGCCTGCATTCTCAAATTAAAACAGCGTTGGTGTCCCCGTATTGAACGGTGTTTTGCCCAAATGCCGATACGCCAGTTCCGTAACTTCCCGTCCGCGGGGAGTGCGCTTGATAAAACCCTCCTTAATTAAATAAGGTTCATAAACATCCTCTATCGTCCCGGGGTCCTCCCCCATCGCCGTAGCAATGGTGTTCAAGCCCACAGGACCGCCTTTGAATTTATCAATTATCGTCGTAAGCAACTTATTATCAATCTGGTCCAAGCCATAGGTATCGATATTCAACGCCTCCAACCCGTAGTTGGCAATGTCCAAATCAATCCGCCCGTCGCCCTTCACTTGTGCGAAGTCGCGCACGCGCCGCAAGAGCGAGTTGGCGATACGCGGCGTGCCTCGACTGCGGCGGGCAATCTCCCCTGCCGCCTTGCTGTCAATCTCCACGCCCAGCAAACCCGCACTGCGCGCCACAATGCCCGCCAGCACATCCGCGTCGTAGTACTCCAAGTGGCAGTTGATACCGAATCGCGCCCTGAGAGGCGAAGTCAGCAAGCCGCTGCGCGTGGTCGCACCTATCAAGGTAAAGCGGTTCAAGTCAATCTGTATCGTGCGAGCAGATGGACCCTTATCTATCATAATATCAATACGATAGTCCTCCATCGCCGAATAGAGGTACTCCTCCACCACCGGCGACAAACGGTGTATCTCGTCGATGAACAACACGTCGTTCGGCTCCAACGAGGTCAGCAACCCTGCTAAGTCGCCGGGCTTATCCAACACGGGACCGCTCGTTACCTTGAACCCTACCCCCAACTCGTTGGCGATGATGTTGCTCAGCGTGGTCTTTCCCAACCCCGGAGGTCCGAAGAGCAAGACGTGGTCAAGGCTCTCCCCTCGCATGCGAGCCGCCTGCACAAAGATACGCAGGTTGCTCACCACCTTGCTCTGCCCCGCAAAATCGGCAAAGCACAACGGACGCAGCGCATTGTCCTGCTCCTTCTCCGTCATCTGCTGTCGTATATCGTAATCACTCATAGTCTAACAAGTACATTTTCGGAAGGTTTCTTCCAGGTTTTCTATTTCTCCTATCGGCTTATCCGCCTTCACCACGCCGTGGTCGAGTATCACCACGCGGCTGCACACCTCCTGCACCTCTTGCAGGATATGCGTAGAGAGGATGATGGTCCGCTGCTTGCCCTCCGTGCGTATCAACTCGCGTATCTCGACCAGTTGGTTGGGGTCTAATCCCGTGGTAGGCTCGTCTAAAATCAGCATCTCGGGCTCGCCCAGCAGCGCCTGCGCTAAGCCTACACGCTGCCGATAGCCCTTGCTCAACTGCCCGATTTTCTTGTGCGCCTCAGCCGTCAGCCCCACACGCGCAATCAACTCATCCACCCCGACAAGTCGGGACGCAAGCCCTTGTTTTTTACTCTTGCCATCCTCCGTCATCCGCTCCATAAATTGCAGATACTCACGCACATACATCTCCTCATAGAGCGGGTTGCGCTCCGGCAGATAGCCTATGCGCCGTGGGGCGGTTACCTGCCCGCTGTCCGCCTTCCACAAGCCGATTACTATCTTCATCAGCGTGGATTTGCCGGCGCCGTTGGGTCCCAGCAAGCCCACAATCTCCCCCTCGCCAATCGCCAGCGACACATCCCGCAGCACCTGCTGCTTACCAAACGACTTGCTTATCTTTTCTAATCTAACCATTATTTCAGAAGCCCTACGGGCTATTGGAAAATGTGCGTATGTTTTAGTTATGTCGCCCCTTCGGGGCTATACACGGAGCGCAGCGGAGTTCCCCAACACGAAGTTCCTAACACGGAGTTTCTAACACGAAGTTCCCAACACGGAGCGCAGCGGAGTTTGCTCTATCTCACTCGTATCTTTTGCCCTATCTGCAAAAGGCTCGTCTCCTTAATCCTGTTCAGTCGGCAGAGTGCCGACACGCTTGTCCGATAGCGTTTTGCTATGCCCGAGAGGGTGTCGCCTTGCTTCACGCGGTGGTATTGCGCCTGCTGCATAGCCTTCAACTCCGCATGGTGGGCAAACGTGGTTTTCTTCGTAATCAGATACGAAGCGGTGTCGCGCAACTGTCCCGTCTCGAAGTTCAGCAGCAGTTCGGGGTTGATGGCATTACCCAAGTAGCGTATCTCATAGTGCAGATGGCTACCCGTACTGCGTCCGGTGTTTCCGCCCAAGCCCAGCACCTCGCCTGCAAAAATCGGCTCTCCCTCGTCAAAGAGCGGTCGCGACAGGTGCCCATAGACCGTCTCTAACCCGTTCGGGTGCCGAATCACCACGTAGTAGCCGTACCCCTTCGGGTCCCAACCCACGATACGCACTTGCCCGTCCCACGATGCACGTATTGAGTCGCCCACCTGCACTTTCAAGTCCGTGCCGTAGTGGAAACGATACTTGCGGAAACCGTAGCGGGAGGTTACATACCCCGCATGCGGCAGGCAGAACCCCGCCATGTCTATCCGTATGCTGTCGCCCAGCGAGTCTATCGGCGTGTTGTAAGGATTCACCCGCGCACTCGTCCAGATATGCTTATAGACGCTGTCCGCAGGGTGCTCCATGCTCATCATCGCCTCCATCTCTTGGGGCAGCAGTTTGTACAAGCACTCGCCATCGTTGGCTACGACGACCAACCTCCGCGGCAACATCGCTTGGTCGCAAGCAATGAACAAAGTGTCGCCTACGATATGCGTCTGCAACCACTGCGGCACGCCCACATTCTCCACCTCCAACTCATCCAGCGACAGCGGCTCATCGCCCTCACTATCCGCCAGCGTGTCTTGCGCCGTTGCTTCTACGGTCGGCACTTTCGCCGCTACTTTCCTTGTTCTCTTTCCTGCCATCGCCGCCATAGGCAACAGACAGATTAACAGACAAATACCAAACTTTCTCACCTTATACCTCTATTTCTTGAAGTGAATATCTCGGATATACTCTGTAAGAATCCTTAGAATCTCGCGAGCGTAGCGAGCAGGAGGCAAGCCCCTTGCTGCGGGCTACGCCCTTGAAGATGTTGACCCGACCGGTCGAGGGTTGGAAGGATTTTTACAGAGAATATCCATTTATTCTGCTATTACCTCCACTGCTTCCACAACTTCCACGGCGGGTGTTTCACCCTCACAAACCGCCGTCTCGCAGCAGCCGCAGCAGAAATGCACCGCTGCCCAAACGCCTGCGGCAACAACCGCTGCTACCACCACGCCGATGAGCCACTTTGCCCAGCGCGGCATTTTCTTCTTCACCGTGGGGTCCACCAGTTGCAGCAACGGGAACTGCGCCTGCGTGGTCAGCGTATTGCCGAACACCACGCTCACCATCACCTCGGCGTTTATCGCCCAGCCGTTGGCGTTCAATACCGGTGCCAGATTGCGTTTGCGCAACTTCGTCCACGCGAGGAACATCGACGGACCGCTGATAACCAGCAAGATACCCAGCACTGCCAAGATGTCCTGCCACCATTTCAGCGCAGCAAAACCGCCCACCACGCTCGTGAAGAACGCGCCGATATAGCCCACCGCCATACCGATAGCGGCAAAAATTCCGGCGAACTTCGCGATGTCGAACGCCTGCACCTTCGGTTTCTCACCTGCTGCGGGTGGTACATCCCGACAAGTCGGGTACGTGTTCTTAGCGCCCTCTTGCACCTTCGCCGTCAGGTCAGCAAAACCCTTGCTGTCTTTCTCTGCCGCCGACTTGTTAATCAGGTCGGTTACCCACGCGCCGAACTTGCGATACGGACTCCAGAACGCCTGACTGATAGAAATGGGGTTGTCGATGATTTTCGTTACCACCGCGTCCCAGTCATTGCCTTGATTATCATAGAATAGCGCGTTCTTGCCAACGGTCAGGTTGCGTATGTCGCCCACCGTCATGGCAGCGACAATCTGCATTTTCTGCCCAAGTTTCTTGCTCTCGCAGTCGCAGTACACGAGGTACATCCCGCTCGCCCCCGCCTGCGCATTCTGCTTGCCCATATCGCTCACGCGCAGACAGAGTTGGCAGGCGCGTTGGTCTATCACCAGCGTCCCCGCTTGGAATATCGCCTGAATATCTTTGCGATAGAAGTCCTCAAAGGTAACGAAGTTGCGCAGCAACCGATAGAAGTCGCGCGTCAAAAGCAGCAACTTGCGCAGCGGTTGATACTGTGCCTGCGCTGCCGCTAGTGCTTTGGCGTTCGCGTCTGCAGCCGCCGCAGCCGCTGCCTCATAGTCGGCTATCTGCGTCCCCATCTGCAAGAACGCCTCCTGCGTCATGCCGGGCTTGGTCGCCTCATCGGGCAGGGCTGCCAATCCCAACTTCGCCAATTTCTCTTGCTCAAAATAAGCAGCATACTCGTCTTTCTTGGCTTTGTAAGCCGCCATCACGTCTGCGGCAAAAGGTGCCTCGGGAGCCGCCGTTGCCTCAATGCTAACGCCCGCGATAGCCGCCTCCACGTCTGCCAATCTGATCACTGAACACTGACCACTAACCACGGAAAATGCCACATCGCGAATCCCCTCGTCAGCGATATCCGCCACCCGCAACTCATCTTTCCCTGCCAGCAGCACCTCGGGATCGCGCAGCACGTTGCACAACCACGCCGCCGCCTGTTGCACTTCCTTCACGCGCAACTTCCCATCGCCGTCCGAGTCCATCAGCCGCAGGCTCTCGCTGTCTATCTCCAGACCCGTGGTCGGGCAAGAGAGCACCGTCCATAACTTCTCATCCAGTTCTCCCAAATGGCGAATATCCTCGCCCGACTGAATCTTCACGCGGGTAACCCCGCCCACATTCGCAAATGTCCAATTATATTTTCCCATTCAATATCGAATTTTATATGTTCAACCATCAATTTCTTCCGCAGTACTTATGCGGTCAATTACGTAGGATATTCGTAGGATATACGTAGGATAACAGAGAGTATGTACTTACCTTACCATTACTTCAACCTACCTTAAAAGATACTGTCGCCCATCGTGAATAACAATTCCATGATAGGTCTCCACATCCACCTCCTGTCCTAACACATTATAGTATTTTACTGAACCTGTGTTAGTAGTATTCTCTATCCGAGTCGGCTCACTGCTTGTTAAAAAAGTAAAGGTGATAGTCCCGTCCCCCTGCTCTTGGATACCTTGCAAGATGGCTTTCGGCGAGAGGGCAAGACTCGTAACCTCTTCCTTACCGGGGAAAGGCACATCCTCGCGACCGGCACCTTTGGTATCAATGGTATAGGGTGTATTGCCTCCTGCACTCAGCAGAGTATACCGCACAGCATCTTGATTAGGCAGACCGTTGAACCAGGCTTGAGCATCATAAACTACCTGCCACACAAGCAGACCGTGCCCGGGCAGATAAGCGTCCCAGCCCGCATACTGACGACTCTCCAAGTAATAGACTGTGTCTTTGGTGAAAGCACCGTCAGCAGGTGCCATTCCGCTACGAGTCAGCATATAGCAGGTCTCGCCGTCAGCAGGAAGTGTAACCTGCTGATTGGCAGACAGGAAGGTCGGTGTTACCCACCCTAAGAAGTACTTATCGTAGGCACTGTAGTTTGGCGGGGTATTGCCATTGTTGACATAGTTGCCATAGCCCATCAAGGACCACGACCCAGGGGTATGCGATGGGCTGCCGCTTGGGACATAGTAGTCCGGCAACCCTAACACGTGGCTGAACTCATGGATAAAGGTGCCTACACCGCTACGGCAATCATTGCGATATGTCCACTCGTTGGAGCAAGCAAAGTTGCATACTCTCTTGCCGTTGAAGGTAGGAAGATTCTTTTTCTCATCCGTTTGATAGTAATAAGTAGTCTGGTTGGTATAGCCAAAGTACAGCACACTCTCCATATCCCATTTGCAGGGCCAGATAGTGTTTGCAATATAACTATCCGCCTCCCCATAGCCGGCAAAGAGGAGAAAGACCAAATCAATCTCGCCGTCGTTGTCGCTGTCGTACTGCGTCCAGTCCACAGAATCTTCTGCCGCCAAGCAGGCATCTATCACGAAGTCCGCAAGATACTGGTCATAGCCCTTGGAGTCGTTCTTGCCGTAGTACTCCATCGTGTGGGGCAATGTTATAGGACCTACCACCGTGAAGTCCGGCACATACTGTCCGTTGGACTGCGCACGGAAGTACTCTCGCGCAGAGCCCGTGGCACCATTGTAAGCATAGTCCAAGCCGTTCGCCAGCGAGTCGAAAGCCGCATGGGGATTGGGAGTAAAGAACGGCGTGTCGCTAAACTGCACCAAGAGCAGCAGCCCCTTCGGAGGAAGGGTCGCCCCAGCCTCGCTGCGCTTGCGTTGCACCTGTCTTGGCTGCTCCTTGCCAAAGCGGCTGGACACCGAAGGATAAAATCGTTGCACAATGGGAGTGTTCTCCTCCGGCAGGTAAGTCTGAGCCTGCGCACTTGTGTTTACGCAAAGCATTGCCGCTATGCACAATACAGATAATACACGATGATTCATATTCATACTATCATTTTCGTTTGGTGATAGGTAACACCTCGCCCCGCTGTGCATATTACCTATTACTTATTACCTATTACTTATTTCACGTTCTTCTGCATCGACTGGCGAATCATAGTCCGCAACTCCGCCGTCTGCGTATCCACCTTGCGGTGGAAGAGCGGCTTGAAATCTTGTGCGTACTTGCACTTCGCCAGTTTAATCTTCAGGTCGTCCAAGTTACCCGACACGTTTACACCCAAGTAGATAGGCGACAGCACGTTGATATCGTAGTTAAATGTCATGTCAAGGTTATGCCGCCCGCCCAATGCCACCATGTAGTTGTCGAGCGAGACGCAGAGCGGATAGACATCTATCTCCTTCTTATATATAGTCATCTCGGCGGAGATACTGTCAATCTTGTTCTCTGTCTTCTTGTTGAACAACAGCAGTTTGGATATTTTGCTGAAGGTCTCGTTGTCAAGCACCACGAGGTCCTTGGCGAAGAGGCTTGCCGCCCCGCGTATGGTGGAAGGTTTCAACTCGTACCTCGCATTGGTGAAGGTCTCCGCCGCGAGGTGGAACTCCGCCTTCCCCTTGAAGGAGCGCAGCATCGGCATCATAGAGTCTATCTGTGGAATGAGGTGTATCAACTCATGGATATCCACATCCAGCATGTGATAGTCGAGCCCGACGTAGATATGGTCTCGCCGCGGGGTCTTGTACATCGCGGTAAGTTGCATACGCGCCGCGTCGCACACGAAGCCAACCTCCTCCAACACCAAGATACCGTTGCGTACATAAATCCGCCCTTTCAGGTTGTGCGCCGTTTCATCGAAGAAATGCGCCTCCTTGATATGCGTGTTCAGCGCCAAGTCCACATCCTTCGGCACCAAGAACGGCTCCGCCTCCTTCTCTGACGGGGAAGTCCCGATTGTGTCGCGGGCGGTTAAAGCCTCATTCTCCGCAGTAATGGAGGTGCGGTCGGAAGTGTTATCCCGATTTGTCGGGAGCCGCACCACAATGGTATCTGCAGTTATGTTCTCTTCCTCCTCCGCAGAGAACAGCGCCAGCAACTCGTTCACATCGGTCTTCTCCGACACGAAGTTCAACTCACCCTCCAGCACCGCTTTCTTCCTCAGCCACTTGCCAATGTTCTTCACCTCGCCCGACAAGGCGAAGTCGGAGTTGCCCAAGCGTATCTGCGACTGCTCAATGTCGCATAGTTTGTTCGAATAAGCAAAGGTAATCTGCGGGATATAGACGGGCATCGGGAGCATGTCGGGCAGTTGCGCCACGCCATTGGTCAGCGCGATGTTCAGCCGCGGGTTCCATTGCAAAAGCAGGTTGTCGCCCTTGCTGTTGTAGCGCGCAGCGGCTTCGAGGCGCAGGCTGTCGGTCGTAACTGCGATGTCGCTGCCTATCGCCGCTTGCACACCCGCCGTTGCCAACGCGGCAGAGAATCGCGGCGCGGACTTATCCCGCTTGGTACGGCTTAGGTTGGCAGACAGCGATGAGCCTCTCAGGTGCGCTTGGATATCGGTATAGACTGCCTGCAGGTCAGCGAAGGCGAGGCTCGCCTCTAAGGTCGGGATAGCCATGGTGTCGCGCGTATCGTATGCTGCATACGCCGTCAGCCGCGGCGCAAGCACAGTTGCGTCTAATGAGTCCATCGCGGCATGCAAGGTCGCCTGCGAGGTGATATCCACCGCCGCACAGAGTACGTCAGAAGAGAGCAGGTCGTTGGTCTCCACCTGCATGGAGGCATTACCCAACGTAGCCGCCAAGGTGCCCGTCATATCCACGGAGAGGCTGTCGGGCTGCAACTCCGCATAGAGCCACCCGATCTGCTTGCGCGAGGGCTTGGGGTTAGGCATTTGCAGGCGCAGGCGCGTGTCGGGCAGTTGCGCCCTTAGGCTGTCCATCTGCACATCAAGGTCGCGCAGACGCAGGTCGCCGCTTATCCGTCCTTTGCTCAGCCGCATGGCAGTCAGGTCGCTAAGCCGTATTTTTGCCGCCATACTGCCGCCCACCTGTCCGTCGGCATGCAACGTCTCGGGCAGGAAATAGGCGATATCGGGCAGCGAAACATCGGCGTTCAGTCTGAGGTCAAGCAACATATCGCCCATCAACTCGCTCACATCGCCCTGCACCGCCACAGAGGTGTTCCGCGTGGTAGCGGTAAGCGAGCGGATATGCACGCGACTCGCGGTGGAGTCGTTGAGGTCTATATGCGCGTTCGCCAGCAGCCCTACATTCTCCAAAGTGTAGGGCAGTCCACTGTACTTACCCGTACCATCCGCCAGCGCGATTTCTGCATCCACCACGGGAATCACACCCTCGCCGAAAAGCCCCTTCACGTCTGCCGCCAGCGACACACTGCCGTCCACCGCAATGTCCCGCAGCAAGTCCCCCGTCAGCGAGGAGGGCAGGAGCGCGAGCAGAGAACTTATTTGCCAATCGTCAAAGCTCGCCTTGGCATCCACCGATAGGCTGTCGCCAAGCACCACCGTACCTGAAAGGGTTATCGTGAAATCATTCACACTCAGCACGATAGGCGCATTCGTCTTGACGGCAACGGTCTCCCTCTTGCTCAATCCTATCGGCAGCGTGGCACTCACGCATAGGTGGTTGGCATACGGCGTCCCACCCATCGTGGCACTCACATCCGGCGCAGAAAGCACCAGCAGGATGTCGTTCCATCCGCCCACGGTAGCCGCCACCGACGTGCCGTAAAGCGAGGCTGCGAGACTATCCGCCTCGTCCACCAGCGTGATACAGCGTGCCTCCAACGCCAGTTTATCCACCTGCAAGCCCTTGAACGGCAACGCAAAAGCCGTTGTGTCTTCTATGGCAGTCGTGTCTTCCGGTAACGCGAACACATCGAAGTTGGTCTTGCCATCCGCCGACAGATAAGCGTTCACGACGGCATCGCGCAGCGACAACTCCTTCACTATCAGGTTCTCATCACGCAGAAACGCCACCACGTCCACCGTTGCCACCACCTCGGGTGCAGACAGCAACGTGTCGCTCTGCGCACCCTCCGTCGGATTCACGATGGTCAGCCCCTCCGCGCGCAGTCCGAAGTCGGGAAAAGTGCTGAAGAAGGTCAGTTCTACCTCTCCTATCTCATGCTCGCAAGTGATAACCTCGTCCGCCACCTGCCGCACGATAGGCGTCAAACGCTTCGGAGTAAACACCAGCCACAACGCCACACCTATAACCAAAAGCACCACCCCCAGCAAAGAGCCGAGCGTGATGCCTATTATCTTCCAAACGCGCTTCATAATTAGGTCTAATAAGGAATCTGCTGGTTGGCAGTCCATGAAAAACTCGTCACTACGATTACTTTCTTACCACCTTCTGGAAAGAGTGGGTTACTTTGAAATCGTCCTTGTACTGCAGCTCTGTATCGGTCAGTTTGCTGACGGTATACACCTTCGGCAGTTCCGCCCCACCGTTCTCCATGAGGTGAATCTCCGTAAGGTCGGCTTTCACTAATTTCCACTTGAACCAACCGTTACCGTACTTCGTCAAATCGCTCTCAGAAACGCCATCGCCCTCGTCCCACTCACGACCGTACTTATACACACCCGTTGAGTCTTTCTCCGAGGTGAAGCGCACGAAAGCCTCCGTGCCGTCCTCCTGCCACAAACCGATTAGGTCGTTTTCTTGAAAGGAGGTAGGTCCCGTAAACAATGAACAGGATGCCACCAATGCCCCCACCATCGCCACCAAGGCAATACGCAAAATACGCTTTTTCATAGTGTTATGCTTTTCTAATCAATATATGCAGTTTATATCCGTCCATATCCACTTCTGCGCCGTCGGTCAGTCCGTCGGTCAGCGTGAGCGAAGTTGCCAGCACCTGCGAGGCGATATACTCGTTGCAGTGGTTCACCGCTCCCGCTACCTCCTCGCGGCTCTCAACACAGACCTCAATGCGGTCGGTTATCTCCAAGCCCGACGACTTGCGCAGGTTCTGAATACGATTTATCAACTCGCGCGCCACGCCTTCTTCCACCAGCGCCTCCGTCAGTTCGATGTCGAGCGCGATAGTCAGCACGCCGTTATTCGCCACCAGCCAGCCGGGCATATCCTCCGTGATAATCTCCACATCCTCGGCAGTCAGTGCATAGTCGCACACCGTGAAGGTGCCTGCCTGCTCCATCTGCGCAATCTCGTCTTGCGTCATGTGCCCGATAGCCGCAGCCAACTCTTTCATCTTGCCGCCCACTTTCTTGCCCAGCACCTTGAAGTTCGGCTTAATCTTCTTCACCAGCCGAATCTCCGAGTCCTCTGCCCGCACTATCACCAGTTCCTTCACGTTCACCTCGCTCTTGATAAGGTCTTGCACGTGCAGCAACGCCGCCAGCGTGTCGGCATCGGGCGCGGGGATAACGGCTTTCTGCAGCGGCTGGCGCACGTTCTTCTCCGCACGCTTGCGCAGCGAGAGTATCATCGAAGTAGCCTGTTGCGCGAGGTACATCGAGCGCTCCAAGTCCTTGTTAATCAGCGACTCATCTGCCTTAGGCCATTCGCTCAGATGCACGGTCTCGCCGGTCAGGTCGCGATAGAGACGGTCGGCGAAGAAAGGTGCGTTGGGTGCCATCAGTTGCGCCACGGTCTTCAGACAGGTGTACAGCGTAGCATACGCCGCCTGCTTGTCGCCGTCCATCTCGCCGCCCCAGAAACGCTTGCGGTTCAGGCGCACATACCAGTTGCTCAGGTCGTCTTGCACAAAGTCGGATATCGCGCGCCCTGCTTTCGTCGGCTCGTATGCCTCATACGCCTCCGTAACCTCCTTCACCAGCGAGTTCAACTTGCTCAGCACCCACTTGTCAATCTCCGTCAACGCTAAACGCTCAACACTCAACTCTGAACTCTCAGCACTCCACCCGTCCACATTGGCATACAGCGCAAAGAACCCGTAGGTGTTGTACAGCGTGCCGAAGAACTTACGGCGTATCTCGTCCACGCCCTCGGGGTCGAACTTCAGGTTATCCCACGGGCTTGAGTTGGTCAGCATATACCAGCGCACAGCGTCCGCGCCGTACTTATCCATCGCCCCGAAGGGGTCAACGGCGTTGCCCAGTCGCTTCGACATCTTGTTGCCGTTCTTATCCAGCACTAAGCCATTGGAAATCACGTTCTTATACGCCACACTCCCCTCTATCATCGTGTGGATGGCATGCAGCGTGAAGAACCACCCGCGCGTCTGGTCAACGCCCTCCGAGATGAAGTCCGCCGTGCGCGGAGCGTCTTGATTCTCAAACGGATAGTGGTTCTGCGCATAGGGCATCGCACCCGAGTCGAACCATACGTCTATCAAGTCCAACTCGCGCTTCATAGGCTTGCCCGAGGGCGAGCATAGGATGATGTTATCCACATACGGTCTATGCAGGTCAATCACCGAGGGGTCGTAGTTCTCTTTCGAGTAGTCGCCCACCTTGAACTCGTGCCACGGGTTCTCCGTCATGAATCCCGCTTGGATGGACTTCTCTATCTCCGCCATCAGTTCGGCGATGGAGCCGATACAAATCTCCTCCTGCCCGTCTTCCGTGCGCCAGATAGGCAGCGGCGTGCCCCAGTAGCGCGACCGCGACAGGTTCCAGTCGTTCAGGTTCTCCAACCATTTCCCGAAGCGCCCTGTGCCGGTCGATTCGGGTTGCCAGTGGATGGTATCGTTCAGCGCCATCATCTCCTCGCGCGCCTGGGTCGAACGGATGAACCACGAGTCCAGCGGGTAGTACAGCACGGGCTTGTCCGTCCGCCAGCAGTGGGGGTAGTTATGCACATGCTTCTCTATCTTGAACACGCGGTTGGTCGCCTTCAGCATCATGCAGATACTGATATCCAGCGTCTCGTCTTTCTCGGTCAGCGCAGGGTCGTAAGCGTTCTTCACGAACCGCCCCTGCCATTTGCTATACTCCTCTGTATCAATATGTTGCACCACAAACTGCTCGTCCAAGTCGTCCAGTAGGAAGAACTTACCCGTCATGTCCACCATCGGGCGTTGCTCACCTTTCTTCGTCAGAAACACCATACCCGCGATACCCGCTTTCTTCGCCACGAAGGCATCGTCCGCACCGAAGGTCGGCGCGATATGCACGATACCCGTACCGTCTTCCGTGGTTACGTAATCGCCTGTGATAATGCGGAATGCGTCGCCGTCGGGCGTAGCCCACGGTATCAACTGCTCATAGCGAACACCCTCCAACTCCGCGCCTTTCCCGCGCCAGAGTATCACGGGCACCGCCTCCGCCTCGCCGTTGCGAATACGCAGCTCGTCCTCTTTTATCAACTCCTTGGCGTAGGCGTTCAGCCGCGCCTCTGCTATCAGGTACAGTCCCGCCTCGTGGGTGTAGGGGTTCTCGCCTTTCACCACCACGTAGTCTATCTTCGGGCCCACGCACAGCGCCGTGTTCGAGGGCAGCGTCCACGGCGTAGTCGTCCACGCCAACACATACAGCGGCAACCCCTCTTCCTCCACCACACTCGCCAAAGACGAAGGTAATGCGTCTTGGCTCTTGGCTCCCGGCTCCTGGCTCCTCACAAGGAACTGCGCCGTGCAGGTCGTATCTTTCACGTCCCTGTAGCACCCGGGCTGGTTCAACTCGTGCGATGACAAGCCCGTGCCTGCCGCCGGCGAGTAGGGCTGGATAGTGTAGCCTTTGTACAGATACCCTTTCTTGTACAACTCCTTCAGCAGGTACCACAGCGTCTCTATGTACTTGTTGTCGTAGGTGATATACGGGTTGTCGAGGTCCACCCAGTAGCCCATCTGCTTCGTCAGGTTCGTCCACTCTTTGGTGTATTTCATCACCTCCTTGCGGCAGGCGGCGTTGTACTCGTCCACGCTTATCTTCTTGCCGATATCCTCTTTGGTGATGCCGAGCATCTTCTCCACGCCCAACTCTACGGGCAGTCCGTGTGTATCCCATCCCGCCTTGCGCTTCACCTGATACCCCTGCATCGTCTTGTAGCGGCAGAACGTATCTTTTATCGTGCGCGCCAGCACGTGGTGAATACCGGGCATGCCGTTCGCCGAGGGAGGACCCTCGAAGAACAAGAACTGAGGATGTCCCTCGCGGGTCTCTACACTCTGGCGGAACAGGTCTTCCTGCTCCCATGCCGCAAGCACCTCGCGGCTCAACTCCGGCAGATTCAACTGCTTATATTCTCTAAACTTCTTCATAATCTTATGTTTGGACTTCATGGAAGTGCGCTCTCCGAGCCGCACACGAAAAGACATATTATTTTTGTACAGACGAAAGTAATCTATCTAACCCCCTCCCTTTTTCCGGGGTCCCCACAAGCAACGCGCAGTGGGGTGGCTTCAGGGAGGGCTGGGGAGGGTCCTCTCCTTTATCCTAAAAAAACGCCGCAAAGTTACAAAAAAATTTTGACATACACAAATAAAAATGTATTTTTGCAGGGCAACCTACTCCGTTTATTCCAAATCAACCCCACCCCGCTTTTCACAAAACACCGCAATCCCCTCTTAATTCGTAAATCGTAAATTTGTAAATCGTAAATCCCATGACCTACGGCTATATCCGTGTTTCCACCGACAAGCAGACGGTGGAAAACCAACGTTTTGAAATCACCCGTTTTTGTCTGTCCGAGAATATACAAATTGACGGCTGGATAGAAGAAACCATCTCCGGCACCCAAGCCTACAGCAAGCGAGCCCTCGGCAGACTGCTCAAACAGGTGCAGAAAGACGACCTCATCATCTGCGCCGAACTCTCACGACTCGGACGTAACCTCTTTATGATTATGGAGATACTCAACATCTGCATGACCAAGGAGTGCCGCGTATGGACGGTGAAGGACAATTATCGCCTCGGCGAGGACATCCAGTCCAAGGTGCTCGCGTTCGCCTTCGGACTCTCCGCCGAAATAGAGCGCAACCTCATCTCCCAACGCACCAAAGAAGCCCTCGCCCGCAAGCAAAAAGAAGGTGTCCGTTTAGGACGGGAAAGCGGCTACCGCTTGCCGCTGGAGAAGTACAAACTCTGGAAAGACCGAAAGCGCATTGAACGCTGGTTAAAAAAGAAAGTATCGCAAAACAAAATCGCAGAGCGCCTGTCCGTATCGCCGACAACGTTGCGTTACTTCATCCAACGCTATTGGGAAGAAGAACACAAATAACCACATGCCACCCGCCCCATTTTCCCCGACTGACAACACACCAACCACACCGAGACCATAGTTAGCGATTAGTTAGTGATTAGTTAGTGATTAGTTAGTGATTAGTTAGTTATTAGTTAGCGATTAGTTAGTGATTCGTAGGTGATTCGTAGGTGATTTTCGAGAGATTCAGCAGCCTCTCCCCTACCCATCCACTCCCCTTAACCTATCCCCCTAAATCAAACAAACAGCCCATCCCAAAGCCCAAAAGCACCCGCCAACAGGCAAAAAAAGCATTGAAAGCAACGAAAAATTTGCATATCTCAAATAAAAACACTACTTTTGCAATGCAAAACACAAACCAAACAAGAACCACATCAACCCGCTTCTATGACGCATCGCTCTCTCGCCATCCTCATCCCTATCGCCTACATTTGTGCGGCATGCCATCAGCAGTCCGCACCCTCCAAGCCCGTTACCATCGCCTCCGAGTTCACCGCCTGCTATGCCGAAGACTACGGGCAGGCATACGACTCCCTCCCGCTGCATGTCCTCGCCCTCGACCTGTACTCCGACGGGCTCGACCTCAACGACAAAGGGAAGATAGAAGGTACCGGAACCAACCTCTACATCAGCGACATCTTCACCGCCCCTGACCACACTCCGTGGGCGCTACAAGACGGGAAACTGACGCTCAGAACAGGCATCGACAGCCTCGTTTTCCGCACCGACTCCATCCCCTCCCCATACACATTCCTGCCGGGAATGGATTTCGAGGGCAACCCCACGGGTATCTACCTGCTCTCCATCTCCGAAAATGCCATAGCGGGCATTCAGGTACTCGACTCGGGCACGTTCGTCTTGCGTCCGACCGACAAGCAAACGATTGATTTTCAGGGTACTTTCTACTACTCTACGCGCGCGTCCTCCTATGCAAAACCCGTAGTGCATACCTACTCCGCGAAATTTAATGCCGAAGTAAGAGTCAAGAATAAAGAATAAAGTGCCCCCGTGCTCCGAAAACGCAGTTCCCATGCCCTCTTAATTCTTAATTCATAATTCTTAATTAAATTATGAACTACGCCCGCGAATACCACACCTACCTCCGTTTGGAGCGCTCTTACTCCCCCAACACCATCGCCTCTTACGAACTGGACTTGCAGAAGATGTTTGCCAACTTCTCCGAGCACAACATCGACCCCGTTCGCGCACAACTCGCCGACCTGCAAGCCTTCCTCTACGATACCTTCCGCGACGCATCCAACGCCCGCACACAAGCACGCCTCATCGCAAGCGTCCGCTCCTATTATCGCTTCCTGCTCTACCACCGCTACATCGACGCAGACCCCTCCGAACTATTGGAGGGACCCAAGCGCGAGATGCACCTCCCCGTAGTGCTCACCGTCGAAGAGATAGACCGACTCATCGCTGCCATCGACCTCTCGTCCAACGAAGGGCACCGCAACCGAGCCATCATAGAGATGCTCTACGGCAGCGGACTGCGCGTATCCGAACTGGTAAACCTCAAACTCTCGAACATCTACCGCAAGGAAGGTTACATGCTCATCGAGGGAAAAGGCAGCAAGCAACGACTTGTGCCTATATCCCCCGTAGCAGACGAGTGGTTTGGCTACTGGCTCACAGACCGCGCACGATGGGACATCAAACCCGAGTTTGCCGACATCGCCTTCCTCAACCGCTACGGCAGGCAACTCACACGCGCCATGGTCTTTACCATCATCAAGCGCCTCTGTACCGAAGCCGCCATTACCAAAAACATCTCCCCCCATACGCTCCGCCACTCCTTTGCAACCCACCTCCTGCAAAACGGTGCCGACCTGCGTATCATCCAGCAACTGCTCGGACACGAAGACCTCGCCACCACCGAGATATACACCCACCTCGACATCCAAGACCTCCGCGATGCCATCATACACTACCACCCTTCCAACAAGCCGACCCTATAAAATCCCCCACTTTCCTCCCTTTTGTCGAAAACTTTACTAACTGCTTGTAATACTGCAATATACAGTTTACAAGCAGTTGTTTATATGCTGTTCATAAAGATGTGAAGAAATTTTTTGTGGGGAAAAGTGGGGAAATGTCAAAAAATTTTTGTACCTTTGCAGCGGATTTTCAAAGTTATGAGTACGTTTATCGGAAACATAGAAGGCAAACGCGATGACAAAGGGCGCATATTTGTGCCTGCCGTCTATCGTCGTATCCTTGCGGAGAACGGGTCTCACCGTATTGTAATGAGGCGCGACACCGACAACGCCTGCCTTATATTCTATCCCGAAGAGGTATGGAATGAAAAAGTAAACGCCCTGAGAGAGGCGCTCAACGAGTGGGATTCCGAAGACCAACTGCTGTTGATGCAGTTTATGGCAGACGCGGAGTTTATGGATATGGATTCGCAAGGACGCATCTTGTTGTCAAAACGGGTGCTGGAGATGGTGGGCGTGGAGCAGGAAGTGCTCTTCGTAGGCATGCTCGACCGCTTTGCATTATGGGCTCCCGCGCAGTTTGAAGCACGCAAAATGGACCAGAAAGACTTGGCTTCCCGCATACGGGCAAAGATGATACAAACCCCTAACCACTGACCACTAACCACTGACCACTGACCACTAACATGGATACCGTTTACCACATACCGGCAATGCTGGAAGAGACGCTCCAAGGGCTAATCACCGACAAGGAGGGCACCTACGTAGATGTAACCCTCGGCGGCGGTGGGCACTCGCGCGCTATCCTGGCACGCTTAGGGGCAAACGGACGTTTGTTCTCATTCGACCAAGACAAAGAGGCGATAGCAAATGCATTACAAGATAAAGGGATGCCTTGCTCCAATTGGCAACTGGTACACGGAAACTTCCGTTATTTGACGAACTTCATGGACTACTACGGCGTGGAGCAAGTGGACGGTGTGTTGGCAGATTTGGGCGTATCTTTCCACCATTTCGATACCCCTGAGCGCGGCTTCAGTTTCCGCTTTGACGGACCGCTGGATATGCGTATGAACCAACAGGGAGGGCGTACCGCAGCCGACATAGTGAATAGTTACGACGAAGAGAGCCTCGCGCGCATACTATACATATACGGCGAGATGAAGAACGCGCGGCAGATAGCGCGCAGGATAGTAAAAGCGCGCACCTCCGCCCCAATCACCATGACAGAGCAGTTTGCAGAGGTCTGCCAAGTGCCGAAGAAAGACCTTGCGCAACTCTTTCAGGCGCTGCGCATAGAGGTGAACGACGAGATGGGCGCACTGCGCGAGATGTTGGAAGGCGCATTGCAGTTGCTCAAACCCGGCGGGCGGCTCGCCATACTGACCTACCACTCTTTAGAAGACCGCATGGTGAAGAACTTCCTGCGGGCGGGCAACATAGAGGGAACGATAGAAAAAGACTTCTACGGCAATATCTTGACCCCCTTCCGCCTGATAGAGAAAGGGCGACAAGCCTCCCCCGAAGAGGTGGAGCGCAACCCCCGCAGCCGCAGCGCCCGACTGCGAATAGGAGAAAAGAAACCACTAACCACTAACCACTAACCACTAACCACTGACCACTAACCACTAATCCCCCATGAGCGTCAAAGACATACAGAGTTGGCTCAACGGAGAGAAACTGCGAAGCGAGAAGATGAAGAAGCAGTATCCTCTACTCCTGCTGATAGCAGGCTTGGTCTTCCTGTATATCTTCGCGGGCTATGGTGCCGCCAAGCAGCAACATAGGCTTACCGACCTGAAGAAAGAGATGCTCGATAGCAAATACGAGTATATGACCATCAGTGCAGAGTTGGTCAAGACCACCCGCCAATCGCAGGTAGCCGCCGAACTGGAGCAGCGAGGCAGCCGTATCAAAGAGAACACCACCCCGCCCGTAAAACTGTAACATTGTCAAATTGTCCAATTCCCCCATGTCCGAGGAGCAAAGAAATATCATCCTGCGCTTTGCGATAATCTTTATTGTGATTGTCGTAGGGTTTGCCTTGGTTGTGGGGAAGATATTTTATATCCAGACCGTAGAGCGGGATGAATGGCTCAAGATAGCGGAGAAGCAGGAGCCCGTACTGCGCCCCATCCCCGCCACGCGCGGCAATATCCTCGACTGCAACGGAGCACTGCTGGCAAGTAGCATGCCGCAGTATTTCGTCTATATGGATACCAAGGCAGAGGCGCTGCACGTCAACAACGGAGAACTGTTCAAGACCCATATCGACTCCCTCGCAATGGAACTGAGCCGCATCACGGGAGAGCACACGCCCGAAGAATACAAGCGACTGATTGTCAGCGGCTACAACCAAGGCAACAGGCGGCTGCGCCTATGCAACAAGCGTATCAACTACTTGCAGAAACGACAGTTGGATAGCCTCGGGCTTATCAAGTTGGGGCAATACCGAAGCGGTATCATCTTCGAGGCGCAACACAAGCGTATCAAGCCCTTCGGCTCACTCGCCAGCCGCACGATAGGTAGTATCTACGGCGACGGCGGCTACGGCAACTCGGGGCTCGAGATGGAGTTCGAAGACGAACTGAAAGGCGAAGAGGGATTGAGCGCGCGCCAACGTATCGGCGGCAGGACGGAGAACGTAACCATCCGCGAGGCGCAAGACGGCTACGACATACGCACCACCATTGATGCTAACCTCCAAGACATCGTGGAGAAAGCCCTGAGAGGACCGCTGGAGCAGTACCAAGCCGAGTGGGGTTGCTGCATACTCATGGAGGTGCACAGCGGCGAAATCAAAGCCATCTCCAACCTCGACCGCGCCGACGACGGCAACTACTACGAGATGCAGAACCATGCCGTCAACCGCGTGGAGCCCGGCTCTACCTTCAAGCCCATCGCCATGATGGTAGCGCTCGACGACGGCAAAGTGGACATCGACGACACCGTGAGCGTTTGCCGAGGCGCATGGAAGTACCTGAGTTCCAAGCACGTGGATGCCCACCAGATGGATACCGTGCTGACCATACGCCAAGCCATCGCCGCATCCAGCAACATTGCCATGGCAAAGACCATCACCCGAGCCTACGAGGGCAGCGCAAAGAAGTTCGTCAATCGAATCAAACGTACGGGGCTGATGGACAGCGTCTATTGCGAAATCCCGGGTGCACAGCGCGTGCGAATAGATGTACCCAAAGATACGGTTACGCTCAGCAAGATGGCATACGGCTACTCGGTAGAGTTGAGCCCCATGCAAATCGTGATGTTCTACAATGCCATCGCCAACGACGGCAAGATGGTGCGCCCCATGCTCGTCAAGCAGATAGAGCAAGACGGCGATGTCGTGCGCAAGTTCAGTACCGAGGTGGTGAAGAGCAGTATCTGCTCCGAATCGACATTGGAGGACATACGCGGCGCGTTGCACGATGTGGTATGGGACAACGACCTCGGCACCGCCTCCGTGCGCAAATGGCATGGGCATGTCCTCGGACGCAAAGCCCAAAGCGACCTCGTCCACATAGCAGGCAAGACAGGCACCGCCCAACTCTACATCAAGGGCTACCAGACCACGCGCCACCGTATCACCTTCGTGGGCTATTTCCCCGAGGAAGACCCGCAATACACCTGTATCTGCATGATTAACGACCCGCGGATGCCCAACTACGACGCAGGCTACGACTGCGGACGCACCGTGCGCACCATCGCCGAGAAGACCATGGCATACAAAGGCTGCTACGAAATCCAAAAAGACGGCACGCTGCAACTAAACATCAAAGAATAACTAACTACTGGGGACGCCCCGATGTGTCGCGGGCGGTAACCTACCACTAAACACTATGATACTCAAAGACTTATTAACCTCCATCTCCCCATTGCGCGTAATCGGGGACACCGACAAAGACATCACCGCCATACAGTTCGACTCCCGTAAGGTGGAGGCGGGCAACCTCTTCGTCGCCCAAGCCGGCACGGCAGTGGATGGGCACCAATTCATCGCCTCCTGCGTCGAGAAAGGTGCCGCCGCCATCGTGCTGAGCAACGAAGCATACCTGCCCAAGGACGCAGGCAGCACCACCTATATCTTGGTGGAGAACACCGACCGCGCCCTCGGGTTGCTCGCCGGCGCATGGTACGGCAACCCCTCGCGGCAACTCACCCTCGTCGGCGTAACGGGCACCAACGGCAAGACCACCATCGCCACACTCCTATATAAATTAGTACGCGCAATGGGCTACAAGGCAGGACTGCTCTCCACCGTCTGCAACTACATCGACGACGAACCCGTGCCCGCCACCCACACCACGCCCGACGCCCTCGAACTCAACCGTCTGCTGCGCCGCATGGTGGACGCAAGCTGCCAATATGCCTTCATGGAGGTCAGCAGCCACGCCATCGCGCAGGAGCGTATCGCGGGGCTCGACTACGACGGCGCGCTCTTCACCAACCTCACGCGCGACCACATCGACTACCACAAGACCTTCGACAACTACCGCGACACCAAGAAACGCCTCTTCGACAGCCTCAAACCCGAAGCCTTCGTCGTAACCAACCGAGACGACAAGAACGGCTTGGTCATGACCCAGAACACCCGCGCCCGCGTCCGTACCTACTCCACCCGTGCCGTGGCGGACTACCACGCGCAGATACTCGAAGAAGGCTTCGACGGTATGCTGCTGAATATCAACGGTCAAGAGGTCTTCGTGCCGCTCGTCGGACGCTTCAATGTCTCCAACCTGCTCTGTATCTACGGCGCCGCCCTCTGCCTCGGTTTCGAGCCGACGGAGGTGCTCCGTATCCTCTCCACGCTCCACGCGGTGAACGGACGCTTCGAGACCATCCGCAGCCCCAAAGGCTGGACGGCTATCGTTGATTATGCTCACACCCCCGACGCCGTGGACAACGTCATTCAGACCATCAACGAAATCAAGAGACAGGGTGCTAAACTCATCACCGTCGTCGGCTGTGGCGGCAACCGCGACAAGGGCAAACGCCCCATGATGGCAGCCATCGCCAAACACGGCTCCGAGCAACTCATCCTCACCTCCGACAACCCCCGCGACGAAGAGCCGGCGGACATCCTCCGCGACATGGCGGCGGGGCTCACCGAGGACGAACTTCGCAGCACCCTCATCATCGAAGACCGCGAGAGCGCCATCCACACCGCCTGCACCCTCGCGCAGCAGGATGATGTCATCCTCATCGCAGGCAAAGGACACGAAGACTACCAGATAATAAAAGGTGTCAAGCACCATTTCGACGACCACGAAATCGTGAAGAAATACTGTTGACCCCTGCTCGCCGTCCCCTGCCTTCCCCTGCCTACCCCTCGCTTATCGTTCCCCGACACTCCTCAGTCCTCTTGGTTCACCGGTAAAAGCCTGTGTTGATTAAGAGAAAAAGTTTGTATAGATT
>JBJECJ010000066.1:0-9181 GCA_051870955.1 Paludibacteraceae bacterium
CCAAATCTATACAAACTTTTTCTCTTAATCAACACAGGCTTTTACCGGTGAACCATGGGATGGCGGCGGGAATACGTGTCTGTTATGGGCATGCGAGGGGCGTTTATTCTCGGGGGAAGCAAAATAAAATGATTTTTCGGGCATGGAATTTGCATAGTTGTGTTTTTTTTCGTACCTTTGCAGGCGGAAACGATGGAATGAGACAAATTATCTTTCATCTTGTTGCTATCATATCCTTCATCTTTTGTCCTTCATCTCTCATCCAGATAATGAATATGAACCTTAAACACATCCTATTGGCAATGGTTGCCTTGACTGCAGCGGGTTGCGGCTCGCACAATGAGCGTTCGGATAAGGCTTGCGGCTCGTCGGAAACCCCTATCAGCAAGCCTGAGATTACCCTTTCTGACAGTGTATTCTCCCCCGAAGCCCTGTGGGCGATGGGGCGTATCGGTAGCGTGGTGCCCAACGAAGAACTGTCGATGGTGGCATACACGGTGTCGTATTACAGCGTGGCGGAGAACCGATCGACCACGTGGGTGCGGGTGTGCGAATATTGCCCGTCTAATTCGGGCAAACCTGCGTTGCGCATGGTCGATGAGTTCGTGGGAGGACAGCCCGCTTGGGCGAACGACGGAAGGTTGCTCTATATGAAGGGCGGGAAGGTGTGTCTGACCGATTGGAAAGACCACAGCCGCGACCTGACGCTGACGGGGTTTGAGCAGCCTATCGAGGACTTCCTGCTCTCGCCCGACAACAAGCAGATTCTCTTGGTTTCAACGGTGAAAAGTCATCCCACGACGGCTGACCTCTACCCTGACCTGCCGCTGGCGAGCGGGCGCGTGGTGGACGACCTGATGTACAAGCATTGGGACGAGTGGGTGGACGAGGTGCCGCAGCCTTTCCTCTGCGCGCTGACGATGGACAAGCGGACGCTGGCGGTGGCGGACAGTCGCAGCCTGCTGGAAGGGACGGTCTTTGAGAGCCCGATGCGCCCGTGGGGAGGCACGGAGCAGTGGGCATGGAGCCCCGACAGCAAGACCATCGCCTACACCTGCCGCAAGAAGACAGGGCTCGAATACGCCGTCTCTACCAACTCCGACATCTATCTGTACGACATCGAGACGGGCGAGACACGCAACATCACGGAAGACAACCTCGGCTACGACACCAACCCCGCCTACTCGCCTGACGGGCAATGGATAGCATGGCTCAGCATGGAGCATGACGGCTACGAGAGCGATGAGAATCGGCTCTTTGCTATGGATGTCCGCAGCGGCGAGAAGGTGTTCCTCAGCAAAGGGCTGGACAGCAACGTGGATTCCTACTACTGGAAAGATAACAATACCCTCGTATTCAACGCTGTTTGGCATGGGACGGAGCGGATTTATCAGGTGGCGTTTGGGCATGACCAATCCCCTATCCTCAGCCAACTGACGCCCGACGGGCAGTACGACTACGAGTTGGGCGGGCATATCGGCAGCGACCTCATCTGCCTGCGCCACTCCATGGAGCGCGCCAACGAGATTTATGCGATGGATACGGAGCAAGTCATCACTCCGCTCACCGATGAGAACGGGAATATCTACTCGCAGGCGGCGATGGGCAGCGTGCAGCCGCGTTGGCAACGGACCACCGACGGCAAGCAGATGTTGACATGGGTGGTTTATCCCCCACATTTCGACCCCGCGAAGAAATACCCCACGCTGCTCTTCTGCGAGGGCGGACCGCAGTCGCCCGTGAGCCAATTTTGGAGTTACCGCTGGAACTTCATGGCGATGGCGGCGCAGGGCTATATCGTGGTGGCACCCAACCGCCGCGGGCTGCCGGGCTTCGGCTATGAGTGGAATGCCGCCATCAGCGGCGACTACGGCGGGCAGTGCATGCGCGACTACCTGACCGCCATCGACAAGATTTGCAGCGAGCCCTATATCGACCGCGAGCACCTCGGCTGCGTGGGGGCTTCGTTCGGCGGATTCAGCGTCTATTGGCTCGCCGGACACCACGACAAACGCTTCAAAGCGTTCATCGCCCACGACGGGATTTTCAACATGGAGATGCAGTACCTCGAGACCGAGGAGAAATGGTTCGCCAACTGGGACATGGGCGGCGCGTACTGGGAGAAAAACAACGCAACGGCGCAACGCACCTTCGCCAACTCGCCCCACCGCTTCGTGGACAAATGGGACACCCCTATCCTCTGTATCCACGGCGAGAAAGACTACCGTATCCTTGCCAACCAAGCCATGGCAGCCTTCGACGCGGCGAAGATGCGAGGCATACCCGCGCAGTTGCTCATCTTCCCCGATGAGAACCACTGGGTGCTGCAACCGCAGAACGGCATCCTCTGGCAACGCACGTACTTCGCATGGTTGGATAAATGGTTGAAAGAATGAAAGTAACTATCATCATATTCGCCGCCATATTGCCCGCGTTTCTTCTGGTGTTGTATATCTGGCTGCGCGACAAATACCAGCGCGAGCCGATAACGCAGGTGCTGAAAGCCGTGGGATTAGGCGTATTATCCGCTTTCTTAGCGGCACTCATTGAGGGGTTTCTACAAGGGCTTGGCATTGTCTCCGAGGACCCGGCCACGCTGCTGGGCGCGGCGTGGAACGCGTTTGTGGGCGCGGCTATTCCCGAAGAGAGCGTGAAACTGCTGGTCTTGGCGCTTTTCCTGCGGCGCAATCGTTATTTCGATGAGCGTTTCGACGGTATTGTCTATGCCTGCGCGGTGGGGATGGGCTTTGCGGGGACGGAGAACATCGTGTATCTGTTCAACAATATCAACGAGTGGGAGATGGTGGCTATCCAGCGGGCTATCTTTGCTGTACCCGGGCACTTCATGTTCGCCGTTGCTATGGGCTATTTCTACTCGCTGGTCTATTTCGGCGACGTGAGTTGGCGCATGCAGGGACGGATTCTGTGGGTGCCAGTGTTGCTACACGGCATCTATGACGCATTGCTGATGATGGCGAATGTCGGCACCGTGCTGAGCGGCATACTGATTGCACTGTTCTACGCCTTCTGCTTCATGATGTTCCGCTTCGGGCGCGACCATATCAAGAAACACATCCAACGCGACGAGAACGACCCTAACCAAGTAGCCTTCTGGAGAAAATGACCACCTACGAAACCTGCATACGAGACTTGAAACAAGGCAAATACGCGGGCGTGTACATGCTCTGCGGCGAGGAGCCTTACTATATCGACCAAGTGGCGGACTACATAGAGCAACACGTGTTGGACGAAGCCGCCCAAGCCTTCGACCAGATAGTGCTCTACGGCAAGGAGATACCCGGTGCGGACATCGCCCCTGCCATCTCTGCGGCGAGAGGGTTTGCTATGATGGGAGGCAGGAAGGTGGTGATCGTGAAAGAGGCACAGAACATCAAGAAATGGGACGCGCTGGGCTTGTACCTCGACAACCCGCAGCCCGACACCGTGCTGGTCATCTGCTACAAATACGGCAACCCCGACAAGCGACAGAGTTGGTGGAAGAAACTGGATAAAAGCGGCGCGGTGGTCATGCAGAGCGACCCGCTACGCGACTACCAAGTGGAGAAATGGATTTCCGGCTACCTGCAACAGAAGAACGCCGAACTGAAAGCACAAGGCATAGAACTCGCCATCGACCCGCGCGTAGCCAAACTGCTGGCGGATAACCTCGGCACCAACCTGACGGCGATTGTGGGGGCGTTGCAGAAACTGATAGACGGTCGCCCCGAGGGCTGCAAGCGTATTGACCCCGCGCTGGTGGAGCGCAACGTGGGTATCAGCAAGGACTTTAACGTGTTTGAACTGCAAACGGCACTCATCCAAGGCGACGTGGTGAAAGCCAACCGTATCACGCAGTATTTCGCTACCTCGAAAGACCACCCGATGATTAAGGAGTTGGGCGTGCTCTATAATTTCTTCGTCAACCTGATGATGTACCACTACCTGCCGGACAAGACCGAGCGCACCGCGGCGGCAGCGCTGGGCATAAACCCCTATTTCGTAAAGGATTACGCCACCGCCGCCAAACGCTACTCCGCTGGCAAGACCTTCCGCATCGTCGGCTATTTCCGCGACACCGACGCCCGACTGAAAGGTATCAACAACCCTTCCGCCACCGATGCCGACCTATGGAAGGAACTGATATACAAGATAATGCATTAGCATAAACAATCGTTGCACCTGTGGGAAGGAGCACAGGTGCAACGGTTCGTGGTGGGCGGTTCGCCGCCTATGGATACTGCGTTTACCCCAGCCGCGAAGATACAATACGCCAGTTAAGCAACAGCCATAGGTTCTTCAGATAGTCAGCCCTTCGATTTTGGTAATCCAGATAGTAAGCATGCTCCCACACATCTATCGCCAACAGTGGTTGTAGGTCATGGCGCAGCGGATTGTCTCCGTTCGGCAAAGCCGCGATATGCAGGTGCGAGTCTTTGTCTGCCGCCAGCCACGCCCAGCCTGAGCCGAACAGCGTGATGGCAGACTCGAACAGCAGGTCGTGCATGCGCGTGAACGAACCAAACGACTGCTCAATCAAGAAACGCAACTCGCCTGACGGCTCTTTCGCGTTCTCGGTTGGTTTCAGTTGCTCAAAGAACAGTTGGTGATTGAGAACCTGACCGGCATTGTTCGCCAGTGCCCCCTCCGGAGCCCGCCGAACAATCTCCTCCAAAGACAGCCCTTCGTATTCGGAGCCATCCACAAGCCGATTCAAGTTATCCACGTAAGCACGAAAATGTTTGCCGTAATGGCAAGAGAGCGTTTGCTGACTCATCATCGGAGCCAAATCGTAGAGTTGGTACCCCAACTCGGGCAATTGAAATGAAAACTTTGACATAAGGCTTAGAGGTTTAATGGCAACACTTATTTGTGTTACACCTTAATCACCACAAATTTTGTGCCAAACCGTACAACTGTCGTCCGTCTGATTATCCACATAGTGCCGAGTATATATCTCGGCCGGATGCGGGGAATTGATATGTTTGCAACCGCAGAAACCCAATCCAAACACTATCAAAACGGCTAATTCAAACACTTTCTTGTTCATACTTTGCTATTTAAGTAAGTTCAACATCAATGATATTTCCCCTGAGGCGTGGCGTTGTTTCTATACGCTCACAAGCACCTATTTTAGGATAGCGACGCCCTCGCCTTTTCAATCCTCGGAACAGTACGATTCTTAAGATTTCACCCGCCGCCACCCTATCGGGTATTTTTCGCGGGTCGTTCGCGGGTCTCCCGCGGGTCGGTCGCGGGGCAAACGGGCACCGAAAATGTACTATTGTTAAGATTTCCTTTCCCGACCCCCTCCCTGCAAAACGTTCAATTGGAGCCTTATATCGGTAAACTTGGGTAACGAACCTTGGCGTGAGAAACGTGTTTCGAGTTCTGTTATTTGCTGTTTTGTAAGTTCTCTGCCATCTTTTCTATTTTGGCTTTCTGTGCTGCGCGCTGCGCACGCATATCGTTGGTGGAATCCACCCGCGTAGTATCTTCGGGAGTAGGCTCATACCAGTGGTCTCCCCACCCGTCGGGCGGTCCCGGCGCATAGCATGCCACCACCGTGAAACATACTCCGGTTGCCATCAAGAGGCGAATACCCGCCTGCAAGCACTTTTCCCATCTCTTGCGAAGTACATTCTCTTTCATAATCTCTCGAATTAAGTTACTGATTTTGAGCCGTTTTGACAGCCTTCCGCACGGCTTCCAGTATCGGCTCTATGCTCGGGGTGGCACCCACTGCCTGCAAGAGCCAATGGTCGGGGGTCAGGCGACCTTGTTGGTAGATACGAGTATATTCCGCTGCCCAAGCCTGCGGCGTGGGGCACTCGCGCAGGTGCTGCTCCAGTTGGAACTGCACGATGTTGCCTATCGGGTAGTTAGGCAGGTACATCGGCACATCCACCATGTGAGAATAGATAGCCAGCAAGACACAGTCATGCTCACCCAGCACAGGCTCGTAGTACTGATTCCAGACCTCTTTGGCTATGCGCAACGTCGCCTCACGCAGAGCCGCAGCATCTGCCTCGGGATGGGCATAAAGCCACTGCCACATCTGCATATCCACAAGGCTCACGCCCATAATCTCATACATCGACCAGAAGATGTCCAAGTCAAGACCCTCTAAATCTCCCTTAAAGGGAGACTTCTTATTCCCCAGTAACTCCAAGTCGCGGGCTTGGAAGAGGAAAGCCGAAGCCTCGGTGAACGCCGTGTTGGGCACGCCGGCGAGGGTGTAGTAATCGATGTCGTACAAGTCAAGCACCTGCTCCACGTTGTGCCCGAACTCATGCACGGCGATATTGTAGCCCTTGTAGTCCATACCGCCCTGCCCTATTCGTGTACGCAGACGCGCAGGCTCTTTGCGTCCCAACGCGGGCCACGCATGCCCCGAGCCGCGCGCCGGCTCTACCACGATATGGCTGCATATCTCCTCCGCCTTCGCGGGCGCAAAGCCCAACGCCTGCAACATCCGCGGCATATCGCGATGGAACGACTCTGCATCGGGATAGCGACGGCGGGTCTGCGCCGTCAGCGCGTCTTGGTCTAAGGTCGCGCGGGTCTTGAAGCCATCGTACCATATATCATACGGTCGCAAGTCGCGTCCCAGCCGTTGCGCAATCAGTTTGCCCACCTCAGCCACCTCGGGGGCGGAGATGAGGCTGCGGAAGAGCGAGTCCACCTGCTCCAACGGCATCTCTATGCTCTCTTCGAAGTTGCGGATGATAGCAGTGGATGCTTGCGGGCAGTAGGCATCCGCCTGCTGATAGGCATGGAAATGCCCCAAGATACGCTCGTAGCGCGTGTCGGGCTCGCGGGCAGGCTGCGCGCAGGTGTTGGAATAGGGCTTCCAGTCGCAAGGATGGTTGATGACCGCCTGCGGGATAGACTGCTCCACGATGCGTTGCATCACCTTGAAAATCATCTCCTGACGCTCGCGGGAAAGGGTATCGCTGGGGGCGCAGGCGTCTCGCCTGCGGAAATCATCGGAGGGTATAGGGGTGCCATAGTTGGCTTTCAGTTCATCGCGCAAGTTCCAATGGGAAAGCAGCACCACGTCCTCGTCCCAGAGCCGCCGCCCGTCCTCCGTGAGCAGGCTGCCCATATAGATATTGTAGTCGGCAATGTAGTTCTCAGCGTCGGCGTATGCCTGCGCCACTTCCTGCTCCACGCGGGCAGGGACGCGGGTGGTGAACATATCGCCCATGCGAGCCGCCGCCCACTCAAAGCGCGACCAACCGCCGCCAAGCGCATTCTTCTCCGCCAGCGTGTAGTGGGGGAAGTTCAAGATGGTGAGAAACGCCATCTTGTTGGCGAACATGTCGTCGCTGAAATGCGCCATGGGGCTGTAAGCACTCATTATCCAGTCGGGCTCTCCGGGAGCAGCGGCGTTGGTCAGTTGGGTGGGTTTGAGCAACTCCACCGAGAGCATATCCGCCGCCTCGTAGCAGCGTTCCCAGATACGCGACAACTGCTCTAATAGTTCGGCGCGCTGCGCATCGTCTGCCGCTACCTGCGCGACGGCAAACGCCTTGAACTCCTCCGCCGTGCCGTCCTGCGTCTGCCAGAGTGCCGCTGCCTGCGACACGCCGCGCGCCACCCGCGCACTGTCCGCCTCGGGCTTTGCCGTCAGCACTGCCGACACGGTCTCTTGAACGACCTGCTCGGAGAGCACACCCTCAGCGGTCTTTGCACAACTTGATAGTAACACCATAGAAAAGAGAATACCTAATACCTTTCTCATAAGACTAAAATAATGATTGTCAGAGTACTCGGAATAATCGGAGTATTCGGAGGACTCAGAATATTCAGAGCCTGCGCCCTCTTAATTCTTAATTCATAATTCTTAATTATCAATACGCTTCCTCGGCGTTGGGGAAACTACCATCACGAACTGCCTCAATATAGTTGCCCACTGCCGTGCTCACTTCGCCTGCCAGTTCGGCAAAATGGCGCAGGAACTTCGGTTTGAAGCCCGTGTTCAGCCCCAACATATCGTGCAACACCAGCACCTGCCCGCTCGTGGCGTTGCCTGCGCCGATACCTATGGTGGGGCAACTGACCGTCTCGGTCACCTTTGCTGCCAGCGCAGCGGGGATTTTCTCCAACACGATGGCAAAGCAGCCTGCCTCGTCCAGCAGTTGCGCGTCGCGCAGCAGTTTCTCCGCCTCTCTCTCCTCTTTCGCCCGCAAGCCATAGCCGCCAAACTGGTTCACGCTCTGGGGGGTCAGCCCGAGGTGCCCCATGACGGGGACACCCGCCTGCACCAAGTGGCGCACCAGCGGCACTATCTCCTCACCGCCTTCCATCTTCACCGCGTCCGCCCCACTCTCTTTCATCATGCGGATGGCATTGCGCACCCCGTCTTCGGTGCTCACTTGGTAACTGCCGAACGGCATATCAGCCACCACGAGACAGTGCTTCGCGCCGCGCACCACGCCGCGCGTCAGGAATATCATCTCGTCAAGCGTGATGGGCAGCGTGTACTGGTTGCCGCATACCACGTTGCTGGCGCTGTCGCCCACGAGAATCATATCCAGCCCCGCCTCGTCCAGCAGGCGCGTGAGGGTGAAGTCATAACTGGTCAGCATGGTGATTTTCTCACCTGCGGCTTTCATCTGACGAATCTTTGCGGTCGTCATCCGCGAGTTTTGTACATGTACTGACATGGTCTTATTATTTGACAATTTAACTATTTACAATTTGACAATTTGTCCCTATAGGTCGGGGGCATAACCGAACATATTACGAATTATGGGGCAAAGGTACTGCTTTTTTCCCGAATAAGCAAAAGAAATTTGCTCAATTCGCTAAAAAGCAGTACCTTTGCGGGGGGAAAGGGGTCCGTGGTCAGAGTATTCTGAGTATTCTGAATACTCTGAGCACGCGCACTTATAAATCGTAAATCGTAAATTCGTAAATCGTAAATTACAGCAATGCGTTCAAACTCGCTCATATACATATTGCTCTCTGTCAGCCTATTGGGACTGTTTGTGTTAGACCTCTGCGGGGGCACTATATGGCTTAATCCGTTATCGCTCTTCGGCGACCACGGCGATGACCTTGTTCGCCGCATATTGTTTGACCTGCGCCTGCCGAAAGCCCTCACGGCACTGCTGGCAGGCGTCGGGCTGTCTGTATCGGGACTGCTCATGCAGACGCTCTTCCGCAACCCGCTGGC
>JBJECJ010000067.1:0-24477 GCA_051870955.1 Paludibacteraceae bacterium
TACGATATGACCAAATTTTTCTCTTAATCAACACAGGATTTTACCGGTGAACCCTTACAAAATCGTCTCCGTTCGCAGGGGGAGCCGAGCCCCTTCCGCAGGACACTCGCGCTGCCTTTTATTCCGAGGGCAAAGATACAAAAAGTTTTTCGCATGTGCAAATAATTTCAGAAAAAAGAAAGTAAATCCCCTCTCCGACACCTTTGCCGCGCCCTACCGCACTTTTTTATTCGCAAAAACTTGCACATCTCAAAAAAAAGCAGTAACTTTGCGCGCAATTTTTGCATTTCTAACCTTCAATACACGTATGGACTCGAAATACAATCCTACCGACATCGAAGCCAAATGGTATCAGTATTGGCTTGACCAGAAGTTGTTTCACAGCGAGCCTGACGTTCGCGAGCCGTTCACGGTGGTCATCCCGCCTCCCAACGTAACGGGCGTGCTGCACATGGGGCACGTGCTCAACGAGACGATACAAGACATCCTCGTGCGCCGCGCGCGCTTGGAGGGCAAGAACGCCTGCTGGGTGCCCGGCACCGACCATGCGTCCATCGCCACCGAAGCGAAGGTCATCAAGCGTCTGAAAGAGCAAGGTATCAACAAGAGCGACCTCACGCGCGAGGAGTTTCTGAAACACGCATGGGCATGGACCGACGAGCACGGCGGTATCATCCTCAAACAGTTGCGCAAACTGGGCTGCTCGTGCGACTGGGACCGTACCTCGTTCACCATGGACGAGACCCGCTCGCGGGCGGTCATCCGCGTGTTCTGCGACCTGTATGAGAAGGGGCTGATTTACCGCGGGTTGCGCATGGTCAACTGGGACCCCGAGCGGCAGACGGCACTCTCCGACGAGGAGGTGATTTACCACGATGAGCACAGCCATCTGTTCCACCTGAAATACCGCGTGGTAGAGCCTGTGGACGAGGCTTCGCTCACGGCGGAGGACGTGGTGCACAAAGACGAGCAGGGCTACTACGCCGTGGTGGCGACCACCCGCCCCGAGACCATCATGGGCGACGTGGCGATGTGTATCAACCCCAAAGACCCGAAGAACCACTGGCTGCGCGGGAAGCACGTCATCGTGCCGCTCGTGGGCAGAGAGATACCCGTGATAGAAGACCGCTACGTGGAGATTGAGTTCGGTACGGGTTGCCTGAAAGTAACGCCCGCGCACGACGTGAACGACTACGCGCTGGGGCAGAAATACCACCTCACGGCATACGACATCTTCACGCCCGACGCGCATATCAACCTCGACACGCTGGAAGAGACTATCCGCCCCAACGTGGCAGCATACCAAGGCATGGACCGCTTCGACTGCCGCAAGCAGATAGCCGAAGACCTGAAAGCCGCAGGGCTGATGGAGAAGATAGAGGACTACGACAACAAGGTCGGCTACTCCGAGCGCACGAACGTGCCCATCGAGCCGCGGCTCTCGCTGCAATGGTTCATCCGCATGCAGCACTTTGCAGACATCGCCCTGCCGCCCGTGATGAACGACGAGATAGTGTTCTATCCCACGAAGTACAAGAACACCTACCGCAACTGGTTGGAGAACATCAAAGACTGGTGTATCTCGCGGCAACTGTGGTGGGGACACCGTATTCCTGCCTATTATATTAAGGAGATACTCGACCAAACGGGTGCGGAGAACTACCCCGAGGACAAGATTATCGTGGCGCCGACCATGGAGGAAGCACAAGCCAAAGCCGAGGGCAAGACGCTGGTGCAGGACGAGGGCGCGCTGGACACGTGGTTCTCGTCGTGGCTGTGGCCTATCTCGCTCTTCGACGGCATAGAGCACCCCGACAACAAAGAGATACAGTACTACTACCCCACCGCCGACCTCGTAACGGGTCCGGACATCATCTTCTTCTGGGTGGCGCGCATGATTATGGCAGGCTATGAGTACCAAGGGAAGATGCCGTTCCGCCATGTCTATTTCACGGGTATCGTGCGCGATAAGTTAGGCCGCAAGATGTCGAAGTCGCTGGGCAACAGCCCCGACCCGCTGGACCTCATCGCCCGCTTCGGCGCCGACGGCGTGCGCATGGGTATGATGTTGGCTGCCCCCGCCGGCAACGACATCCTCTTCGACGAGAGTCTCTGCGAGCAAGGACGCAACTTCTGCAACAAAATCTGGAACTGCTTCCGACTCATCAAGGGATGGGAAGTCTCGGAGGATAAAGGATTAAGGATGAAAGATGAAAGACGGAATAGTGCTGACTCTGAAAACGCTGAGACGAGTGTAGCAAGTCCTTCATCCTGTGTCCTTCATCCTTCATCCGAAAACACCTTCTCCACCCGCTGGTTCGAGGCTGTGCTCTCGCAAGCAGAGGCAGAGGTGGCAGACCTGTTCGGCAAGTACCGCCTGAGCGAAGCGCTGATGGCGATTTACAAACTCTACACCGACGAGTTCTCGGGCTGGTACCTCGAGATGATTAAGCCTGCCTACGGGCAGCCTATCGACCGCCCGACCTACGAGGCGACATGCCGTTTCCTCGACCGTATGCTCCGCCTGCTCCACCCCTTCATGCCGTTCATCACCGAGGAACTATGGCAGAACCTCGCCGACCGCAAAGAAGGAGAGAGCATAATGGTGGACGCAGGATTAAGGATGAAGGATGAAAGACTAAATAGTGCCGACTCTGAAAACGCAGAGACGGGTGTTGCAAGTCCTCCATCCTGTGTCCTTCATCCTATATCCCAAGAAGGCGAGTTGTTGAAAGCCCTCGTCTCGAACATCCGCAATATCCGCGCGAGCAAGAACATCTCGCCCAAGGAGGTGCTGACGCTGGTGGCACCCGCGGAGGTCAACCCGTTGGTTTGCAAGTTGGCGAACGTGGAGGTAGCCGTTGGCGCAGCGAAGAGCGCGCAGTCGTCCTCCTTCATCATCGGCACCACCGAGTACAGCATTCCGCTGGATAAGTTCATCAACGTGGACGCGGAGCGCGAGAAACTGGAGGCAGACCTCGCTCATCAGCGCGGTTTCCTCGCAGGCGTGATGAAGAAACTCGGCAACGAACGGTTCGTGCAGAACGCCAAACCCGAAGTCGTTGCCCTCGAGCGCAAGAAACAAGCCGACGCCGAGGCGCGTATCGCCACCCTCGAAGCCGCACTCGAAGCACTGAAGAAATAGAAGCTGGGGATAAGGTTCTCCACAATCTGTACTTCCTTTATCCCTATCCCCCAACAGACTGCCTTGACATCGGGCAATAAAATTTATTACATTTACTAATTAAAACTTTTTCAGATATTGTTGATAAGATAAAAAGCATACATACCTCAAAAAGAATAGTACCCTTTAGAAACTTTCAAATATTATAAGAATTAGATTTGATTATAGTGATCTTAATAATCAATTTAATGAATTATATTATGAAAAAATCAGAAGAGTACAAAGATTTGTTCAGTAACAATTCCTTGCGAAGAGAAGATCCTGCAAGGTTTTGGCAGGAAGTGTTTTATTTGGTTTCTATGCAGAATGACATGGTAGTAGTCCCTTTTATTGAAGAAAAGGCTATTCCCAAGTCAAAAGAACAAATAAGTCGTAGTCCCAATAAACTTCCCACACATCTTTGTTTCCGACGGCTTGAATGTAAATCTCCACTCCTTCCTTTCTCTGTGCATGTTGTTGCTCACAAGAAAGAAGAATTAAAAAATCCAGCGGTACTAATTACAACATTCTTGGAATTGAACGATGGCATCTATATGTTGATGGCGACATTTGATGAACAGAGTCTAATGCTTGAGGTTTTTCCTCCACATTTTTGGAAACGCTACATCCAAAGAGTAAAACAAAATTCTTTGCGTTCACCTAATTTTACCGCATTTGATAAAGAAAAGCTTTCTCTAGAAGAAACAGATGCAGCTGTTGGTTATTTCGTAGGTCGCAATTGGTTTTGGTACACAGGCAGAGTGCCAAGTTTGATGTCCACTAAAACGCAAAATACAATTCAGGAGAAAGACTATGTTACTATATTTATAGATGGCTTTTCATGGGATGATGTTTATACCTGTAAAGACGAGGATAATTCTATAGTAATTATCCATAAATCTTATTGTACTTGGAGCGACCTTAAAAATGACCAACGGGTTGAAGAATATAAGTATAAACAGATAATGCTGGACATGCTTATTGATCAAGGATATGGACATTGTTTACCCGATATCATTACATGGATGAGTTGATTCTTTGTTCTTCCCTCGGCATCTATCATCGCAATGCGACTTATTAATAAAATGCTTGATTAGGATTATTTTCGTTTTGTTTGACCGACGGAGATAATGGTTGTATAATAATAGCGGTTGCCACTTGTTGGCATCCGCTATTATTATATGGGTATTTTAGATTAACGAGAAAGGTAGCCCGAGACGGTGTAGGTGGTATTGCCTACTTGGATGTAGAGCACGCCGTTGTGGAGGAACTTGCGCACTTGGGGCTGCTCGGTCGTCGCGTCCGTTTCGGGGAGTGCCAACCCGTGCGTGGAGCAGACGGAGGTGAGGGAGGCGTTGTCTATCTCCCAGTAGTTGGCGGCACTACCGCTCTCCGCCACATACTTGAACGCAAAGCGGAAGCCCTCCTTGAACGCCTCAACGGGCAGTGTGACGGAGGTGTTCACCCACTTCTTCACGCCATACTCGGGGATGGTGAGTTGGTGCCAGTCGGAGGAGGCGGGCGATGCCTCGTCGTAGTCGGTGGTGTACCAGAGCGTTTGGAGTTGGGTGTACTGCCCGTTGGAGTTGTCGTAGTAGATATTGTGGCGGAAGGCGATGGTCGCCGTCTCGGCACCGCGCAGGTCGAAGGCGGGCGAGATGAGCCACGACTCCATGGGCGCGGTCTTGTTGTAGCCGTTGATGACCGCACCGTAGGATGCATTGCTGTTCCATGAGACGGAGCCTTGGGGAGTGGTTACTTCAAAGTCGGTTAAGCCCTCTTTGAAGTCCTTGGCATAATCGATTTCAGCACAAAGGATGGGAGTGCAAACAGTATTGAAAGAAGTGTTATCTATCTCCCAATAGTTGGCTGCACTACCGCTCTCCGCCACATACTTGAAAGCATAGCGGAAGCCATTCTTCAGCGCCTCTTTCGGTAGTAGGACTTCACAATCCACCCACTTCTTCACGCCATACTCGGGGATAGAAAGTTGGTGCCAGTCAGAAGCGGTGGGGTCAGCATCGTTGTAGTTGGTGGTGTACCAGAGCGTTTGGAGTTGGGCGTACTGCCCGTTGGAGTTGTCGTAGTAGATATTGTGGAGGAAGGAGATGGTCGCGGAGTCGGCGTCTTGGAGGTCGAAGGCGGGGGAGATGAGCCACGACTCCATGGGCGCGGTCTTGTTGTAGCCGTTGATGACCGCACCGTAGGATGCGTTGCTGTTCCATGAGACGGAGCCTTGCGGGGTGATTACCTCAAAGTCCGTTAAGCCCTCTTTGAAGTCCTTTTGGTAGTGGATAGCGCAGTCTTCTCCCTCGCTCGGGTTGTCGGGATTGTCGGGATGGTCTCCGTTGGCGTTGAGGGAGAGGCTGACGAGGACGGGGTCGTGGTCGGAGTACCAGTTGCTGTCGCCCTTTTTGCTGCTTGTGTTGATATGATAGACGTCGGCGCCTTTGATTTGCGCTTTCAGGGTGCCGTTGGCAAGGGCATGGTCGATGAGTTCGTAGCCGCTGTAGTAGTGGGAGTAGGCATCGGGGTTGTATTCGAGCAGCATCTCGGTGTAGCCTGCGTTGAGGATGATTTGGAGCGGGCTCTCGGAGACGGTACAGTTGAGGTCTCCCATGATGAGGACATCGGGGTCGTAGGTGATGACGCCGAGTTTATTGAGCAGGTCGTTGGCGTTGCGCTCGCGGTTGGCGTCGGTGTTGTCGTTGTCGCCCTCTTTGGCTTTGAAGTGGTTCATGGAGAGGATGAAGCGCTCGCCCGTGCTTAGCTCTTCGAAGGTCTGGATACGCATGCGGTGGCTGTACTGGTAGGGGTCGGTGCTGCCGGCGAGGTTGTCGCGGTAGGGTTTGACACGGTCGGTGCGGTAGATGAAGGCAGACTGTGTGCGGTCGCTGCTCTCCTGCGGGTCGGACACATAGCCGTAGCGCGTGGTGCCCGCGGCGGTGTTGAGCGCGTCGGTGAGGTGGGCGACGGTGGACGCCATACACTCGATTTCGCAGACGGCGTAGATGTCGGCATCGAGGTGGAGGAAGGCGTTGACGATACGCTGCGTCTTGCCGTCCAGTCCGCCGTTCTTGCCGTTGAAGACATCGTCCAACTGCGCGGTGTTGGTTACGTAGTAGTTGCGGAGGTTCTGCGCGCAGACCACGAGGCGGCCGTTGCCGAGGTCGGGGTCAGCGACTGTGGTGTTGGCTCGGAGGCTGACGGTGCAGACGAGGAGGAGAAGGAAAAGGGATTTTTTCATGATTCGTTGTGGTTGTTTGGTGTTGTTTTTCTATATATTCTTAGGAGTTCTAGAAATTCTAGTTTTTCTAGATATTCTAGGGAGTTCTATGGTTGCTTATTCTTCTTTGTTCCAGTAGATATATTGTTGTGCGGGGGATTGCTGCTCGTCTTGGATGACAATGAACGAGGGCGTTTGCTTGTCCCACGGGTGGTAGGTGCTGTTGGCGGCGGTGTCCTCGATGAACTGGTAGATGCGGACGGCGGTCTGCTGCCACGCGGGGAGACCCTCTAAATCCCCCTTAGAAACAGTTTGTTCCAAACTGCCCGCCCGCGACACTGTCGGGGCGTCCCCAGTGGGTTGGGTGAAGATATGGTAGTGGGAGTTTCTGCCTATTTGGTTGTTGTGGAGGTCCATGAAGTGGTCGCAGGGGGCGTTGGGGTTGGCGTTCTCCCAATAGACATCCATGACGAGCCACGACATGAGGCGGCCTGTGTAGCGGCGCAGGAGGGTGTTGACATAGATATGCTTGAAGGCGTCGCCGCGCTTGCCGGAGTTGGTGTTCTCGCCGTAGTAGTGGCGCGCGAGGTGCTCGGCGCGGGCTTTGCTCTGCATGACGCGGTAGTACATGCGAGGACCGTACCAGAGCATGACGGTGAGGGCGAGGTTCTCCTCTTCGAAGGAGTCGGTATGGAGTGTGTCGAGGGTGGTGCGGTCGGCGAAAGAGGCTTGGGTAGCAAGGGTGTTGAGGAGGGTGAGGGTGGTCTTCTCCTCGGGGGTGAGTTCCAACGCGGCAGCCTCAGCGGCGTTGGCGGCATGGGGCAGTTCGGCTCCGATGTCGCTGCGGATGGTGGCGGAGGCGGGCATCTCGCGGCGGATGAGCATCTCCGCCCATCGGCTGACCTTGGCTACATAGCCCGGGTAGGCGCGGTCGGGGTAGAGTTCGGCGAGTCGTTGGTCGAGGTACTGCGCCATGGTGGTGCTGTCGCGGCGGACTTGGGCGGCGCGGGGGGTGTGGTACTTGGCGGAGGCGGAGTCGTAGATGGCGAGGTACTCCTGCCCGATGATGTAGATGGCTTCGGCGGGGAGGAGAAGGATGACGGTGGTGTCCGCCTGCGAGGTGGCAGGGGGTACGGTCTTGGTTGTCGGTTGCTGGGTGCGGCATGAGGCAAAGCAGAGGAGCAGCAAGGACAGAATGAGGATGTGCTTTCGAAGGAACATATAAGAATACTGTGTCGTTTAAGTTTCGGTTTCGTCTCGATGAAGTCTCGGTAAGGTCTCGGCAATCACTAACTAATCACTAACTAATCACTAACTAATCGCTAACTCTTGTCAGGTGATGGTGTCGAGAATATCGGGGTGCAAAGGTAGTGAAAATAAACGATATGCGCAAGAAAAAGGGGGAAAAACTTGTATATATCAGATTTTTTCAGTACCTTTGCAGCCGAAACTAAAACGCCTTAAGCCTTATGCAATCCACTTCATTAACGCAACAGCAGAAACTGCAAACGAAACTATCACCTACGCAGATACAGGTGATACGCATGCTTGAGTTGCCTTCTATCGAGTTGCCGCAGCGGATAAACGAGGAGTTGCAAGAGAATCCCGCCTTAGAAGAGGGGAGCGAGGAGAAAGAGAAATGGGCAGCGGAGGACGGACAAGACGGCGGGGAAGGGCGTGCGGACGAAGAGCGATGGGGCGATGAAGACAGAAGCGAGCGCGGCGAAGACGGGGCGGAAGACGAGCGTTGGGGCGAAGAGCATGCGGACAGCGGGGCGGACGACCGCTATGAGGACACGGACAGCGACCGCTATGAGGACGCTTTGCAGAACGAGGACTTCAACTACGAGCAGTACGTGAACGACGACGAGACGCCGGAGTATATGTATCGGTCGAGCAACGGGCAAGGGTCGGACGACAACGGGCAATGGACGGCGGACATTCCCGTTACGGGCGGCACGAGCCTGCTGGAGGAGTTGAAGGCGCAGATTTACCTGACGAAGATGACCAAGCCGCAGCGGCATATCGCGAAATGGGTGATAGGGAACATCGACGACGACGGGTATCTGAGGCGGACGGTGGAGCAGTTGGTGGACGATTTGAGTTTTCAGGAAGGGCTGGTGGTGTCGGACGAAGAGATGGCGGATATCGTGCGTCAGATAAAGGAGTTCGACCCCGCGGGCGTGGCGTCGGCGAACCTGCAAGAGTGTCTGCTGACGCAGTTGCGCCGCAAGCCGCAAGACGAGACGACCCAGTTGGCGGAGCGCATATTAGAGAAGCACTTCGAGACCTTCACGAAGCACCATTTCAACAAGATTATTCAGCGTGAGAGCTGCTCGGAGGAGGCTTTTCAGGCGGCAGTGGACGAGATACTGCACCTGAATCAGAAGCCCGCCAACGCCTTCACGGGGAACGTGGTGTATGAGAGCCACCGGTCAACCATCATCCCCGACTTCATCGTGGAGAACCGAGACGGGGAGTTGATACTGACGCTGAACACGGGCGACATCCCCGAACTGCACGTGAGCAAGGAATACAGCAGCATGCTGGAGCACTACTCGAAGGGCAAACAGACCAACGCGGACAAAGAGGCTGTGAAGTTCATCCGCAGCAAGATAGACGCGGCACGGTGGTTCATCGACGCGATACGCCAACGCAACGAGACGCTGACGCGGACGATGACGAGCATCATGCAGTTTCAGCAAGAGTGGTTCCAAGAAGGGGACGAGGGCAGTCTGAAGCCGATGATACTGCAAGACATCGCCGAGCGGACGGGCTACGACGTGAGCACCATCTCGCGCGTGAGCAACAGCAAGTACGTGCAGACGCAGTTCGGGATATACCCGTTGAAGTACTTCTTCTCGGAGTCGATGACCAACGCACAGGGGGAGGAAGTGTCCACGAGAGAGATAAAACGGCTGCTGCAAGAGACAGTGAATCAGGAGGATAAGAGCAACCCGCTGAACGACGACCAGTTGGTGGAAGTGCTGGAGAAAGAAGGGTACGTGATAGCGCGGCGGACGGTGGCGAAGTACAGGGAGCAAATGGGGATACCCGTGGCGCGGTTGAGGAAGAGATGAGGGGGGATTTACGATTTACGATTTACGAATTACGAATTGTAACTTAGTACCCCACGAATTCTATGAGATATTTTATGGGTGCGGCCTAGAGACCGCACCTCCATGAAAGCCTGATTGAAAAGTGAAGGTATTAGCGAACATATTGTCTGTGGTGTTGTATCCGCTGTTCATCCCTGTGTATGGGATGATTCTTTTCTGTGTCGCTTTTGGGCAGTACTACATGCCGCTGCCGACGACGTATTGGCTGGTGACGGTGCTTGGGACGGCGTTCCTGACCTGCGTCATTCCGCTGACGACCATCCTGATTATGATGTGGCAAGGGCGCGTGAAAGATATACAGATAGCGGACGCGAAAGAACGCACGATGCCTTACCTCTACTCGATAGTGTGCTTCGGCTTTTGGGCGTACTTCCTCTACGCGGTGGTGAAAGTGCCGTCGAACATCGTCATCACCGCCGTGGGGGCGACCGTGGCGCTGGGGATAGTGGCGCTGGTGAACAGGCGATGGAAGATTTCAGCGCACCTGACGGGCTTCGGCGGGCTGACGGGGGGGATACTGTCGTTCTACTTGGCAGGCGGGATGATGCCGCCGATGTGGTTGGTAGGCGTGCTGCTCGGGCTGGCGCTGGTGCTGATGTACGCGCGGCTGTACCTAAACGCGCACACGCCGATGCAGGTGGTATGCGGGTGGCTGCTGGGGATAGTGATGACGTTTGTGCCGAACGGGATTTTTAATTAAGAATTATGAATTAAGAGAGCATAGTCAAAAGATTTTATTTTTGATTTTATTTGGATTTCTGAGCGTAGCGAAAGGGATAAAAATTATCAATCATCATATTATCAGTTAAGATTTTTGATTGATTTTTTGCAATGATTTTAAGAGATAATACATGAAAATCCAATCTATAATCCTACTAAAAATCTTTGCTAAAAATAGGATGAGCAGCAATTGTTTTTTTGTTTCGCTACGCTCAGAAATCAAAAGAAAATCTATACTAAAAATCCTATGCACGTGAATTGCTAATTAAGAATTATGAATTAAGAATTAAGAGAGCATTGAGACGGTTATTCCTTATATTATCTTTGGTAGTGTGCTTCGGATGGGCGGGGGCACAGACGCTGAGCGAGGAGGCGGAGGTGTATCTGCTGACCTGCACGGCGGGCGAGGAAGTGTGGTCGAAATACGGGCATACGGGCATACGCGTGGTGGACGAGAGGCAAGATATTGACGTGGTGTTCAACTACGGGATATTCTCGCTGCAAGCCGACGGGTTCTACCTGAAGTTCGTGCGGGGCGAGACCTACTATCAGTTGGGGATAGAGCCGTATCGCTACTTCCGCGAGTTCTACGGCTCCATCGGGCGCAAGACCTACTGGCAGCGGCTGAACCTGACGCAGGAGCAGAAGCAACAGGTGTTTGACGACCTGCTGACCAACTACCTGCCGGAGAACCGATTTTATCTCTACAACTTCGTGTTCGACAACTGCGCCACGCGCCCCTATCATATCCTGAAACAGGCGCTGGGGGACACGATAATCTCGACCTACAAGGGGTATGAGGGCACGCCCTTCCGCGAGGCTATCAGCCGCTACACGGGCAGGCATAACTGGGTGGACTTCGGTATCAACATGGTGTTCGGGCGGCGGGCAGACAAGCCGATGAGCAACGAGGAGCGGCTGTTTCTGCCGGAGGAGTTGATGTGGTACATGGCAGAGGCGCGGCTGGCAGACGGGACACCGCTGGTGGCAGCGCAAGAGGTGGCACCGTTTGAGGAAGCGAAGACCCCGTGGTACGCCGACTGTCGATTGGGAATAGCCCTGTTTGCCCTGCTGCTCTTGGGGCTCAGCGTTTGGGACAGGCGGCGCGGGAAGATGACTTATTGGGTTGATATTCTATTGATAATCATATACTTGATACTAATCGCCATATCCGTATTTCTCACCTTCTTCTCGGTTCATCCGTTGGTGGGATTCAACTGGCGGTTGCTCTTATTACCCTTTATTCACCTATGCGCAAGACTAATAATTTAATTAAGAATTATGAATTAAGAATTAAGAGGCGTTGCTTCTTTCTCCCGATACTTCTTTTTCTCCTTTGTGCTCTGCCCGTTGTTTCTGCGCCGCGTTTGACCGTGGTGGCAGTGGTGGACGGCATGAGCACGGATGACCTGCGGCTGCTGCGCCCTTATTGGAGCAAAGGCGGCATGCGCGTGATGGCAGAGGAGGCTTATCAGACGAGTGTCGGCTTTCCGCACCTCGTCTATGGCGGCAACGAGACGACGGCGACCCTACTGACGGGCACCACGCCCTCGGAGCACGGGTATGCGATGGATAGGTATTTCTCCCGCTCCGACAGGCAGTTGCACGGGCTGCTGGAAGACAGTCAGGCGGAGGGGATAGGCACCACGCTGCACCTGTCGCCGCGGGCGTTGCTCTCCCCCACCCTGACCGACCGCCTGCGGCTGGCTCACGGGGAGCAGGCATTGATTTACGCCGTGGGTATTCAGCCCGAGACGACTATCCTGCTGGCGGGGCATGCCGCCAACGCCTGCTGCTGGATAGACCCCGACCAACAGCGGTGGGTAACCACCTCGTTCTACCCCGAGGGATTGCCCTCGGCGGCGGACGCGCAGAACATGAACGGGCGCTTTGCGGAGTTGGCGGCGCGAGTGTGGACACCGCGGATGGAGACGGCGATGTACATGCGTCCGACCGACACGGAGCGGAAGAAGGGCTTTTCCTATTTGTCGAGCAGTGTGCTGCGTCAGTGCCCCGCGGCGAACACGCTGGTGATAGAGTTGGGGCTGGCGTTGCAGCAGTCGCAGAAGATGGGCATGGACAACACGCCCGACCTGCTACTGTTGGAACTGACTACCCGCACGCCAAAGGCGACCTCCGACCATATACAGACCGCCGAGCAGGAGGATATGTACCTGTGGCTGAACCAAGACTTGGGCTACCTGATGGAGCAGTTGGACAAACGCATCGGGCATACGAACTACGAGATACTGCTGGTGGGTCGCCCCGTGCTGGGGACGGATAAGGAGACGATGACGAAGGCGAACCTGCCGGTGCAGCAGTTCAACGTGGATAAGGCGGCTGCCTTGACCTCCACCTACCTGATGGCGCTGTACGGGCACGAGCGCTGGGTGGACGGCAGTTGCGGACATAGTATCTACCTAAACCGCACATTGATAGAGCAGAAGCGACTGTCGCTGGAGACCATACAAGGGCAAGTGGCGAACTTCATGATGGATTTTGAGGGCGTGCAGGTGGCATTCCCGCAGCAGGAGGCGTTGCTTCATCCGCAATATGCGCCCTCGCTGAACAAACGCGCAGTGGGGGATGTGTTCTTCACGCTGCAACCCGGGTGGCAACTGATGACCGACGAGCAGACGGCTACGGACTATATCATCGACTCGTGCCCCGAAGTGCCGCTGCTGCTGTGGTCGCCGAGCCTGAGACAGATGCCGAAAGGGCGATTAGATGCCACGGAGGTGTCGGGGCTGGTGGAACTATAAGACAAAAGATAAAGGATGAAGGATCAAAGACGTATTACCTTCGTCTATGAGGATAAAGGATGAAGGATAAAAGAATTATTACCTTCGTCTATGAATTTCAGAGTCGAAACTATTTAGTCTTTAATCCTGTGTCCTGCATCCTTTATCCAAATAAAGACTAATCATAACAACACAACAATATGCTATTTTACGAGATTAAAGTGAATTATCAGCGCCAGACCGGCGAGGACAACCCGAGTAACGTGAAAGAGACCTATCTGGTGGAGGGCTTTACGCCTGCGGACGTGGAGCAACGCCTGATGGAGGAGATAAAGCCGCTTATCTTCGGCGACTGCGAGGTGCCGAGTTGCAAGAAAGTGCAACTATACGACATGGTGGAGGCAGCCGAAGCGGATATGTGGTACAAAGCCCGCGTGGAGATGATTACCGTGGAGGATGACGGCAAGGAGAAACGCAAAGCCGTGTCGATTTTGGTACACGGCAACGACGTGAAGTCGGCACTGAACAACCTGCAGAAGTACCTTGAGTCGCTCGACTGCGAGGTGGTGTCCATCGCCAAGTCGCCGATAGTGGAGGTTATTCGGGCGGTGAATTGAGATGGGGACGCAGGATAAAGGATGAAGGATAAAAGACTTATTACCTTCGTCCGTTAGGATGAAAGATAAAGGATACAAGATGAATGACTTATTAGATTTGATTGTTTTATGGGTGTTTTAATTTTGTTTATTCTTTTATTTTTCCTTTGCGGCTTGATGCCGATTGTACCTTCCCGCCCCCTTACCCCCTCCCCTCCTTTCAGGAGAGGCGGGGGAGTTAAAGTTACCTTCGTCTATGAGTTCTCAGAGTTGTTGCAATTTAATCTTTTATCCTGAGTCTTTAATCCTTTATCCAAAAATCTTTAATCCTTCATCCAAATAAACTATTTCGTCTTTAATCCTGTGTCCTTTATCCTTTATCCAAATAAACTATTTCGTCTTTTATCTTTCATCCTTTATCTTTTATCCTATTTATGATTCGAGAGCGGATTGGTGCTATACGGGCGGGATTGGCGCCCGGGGTGCGGTTGGTATGCGTGTCGAAGTATCACCCTGTGGAGGCGATACAAGAGGCATACCAAGCGGGGGAGCGCGACTTTGCAGAGAGCCGCGTGCAGGAGTTGCTGCAGAAACAAGCGGCACTCCCGACAGATATTCGCTGGCATTTCATCGGGCACCTGCAGACCAACAAAGTGCGTGCTATCGTGCCGTTTGTGCACCTGATACAAAGCGTGGACAGCGTGCGGCTCTTGGAGACGATAGAGAAAGAGTGCGCGCGGATAGGCAGGACGGTGGATGTGCTGCTGGAGGTGCACGTGGCGCAAGAGGAGAGCAAGAGCGGCTTTCTGCCCTCGGAGATAGCGCCCCTGCTGCAAACCGACCTGCGTGAGCAGTACCCGCATGTGCGTTTTCGCGGCATCATGGGTATGGCGACCAACACGGATGACGAGGCAGAGATACGGCGGTGTTTCCGGCTGTTGGCGGAGATATTCGAAGGGCATAAAGGGGACAAAGACTGGGACACGCTGAGCATGGGCATGTCGGAGGATTACGAGATAGCCATCGCCTGCGGCGCGAACATGGTGCGGATTGGGTCAACGATTTTCGGAGAACGAGCGTATTCTTCCATATAAACAAAAATTCCCAAAAATTAACCAAATATTTCCTAAACATATAATTATCATATAATCCCGACAAGTCGGGATGCAAGCATTCATCATTAATTTTATTACCAAAAACGCAATTACATTTGGCTGCTATATGCTCTTTGCTAATAGAAGCAGATAGTAAAATATCTTAGAGCAGTGGCATGTTAATTGTTCATTTTTAATTGTTAATTATTCGGATGTATAAAACCTATTTTTTTGATATGGACGGGACGCTGTTTGACAGCATGCCCCACCATGCGGAGGCGTGGGAGCGCGTGATGGCTCGCCATGGTCTCCGTTTCACAGCAGAGGATTGCTATATCAACGAAGGTCGCACCGGCGAGGATGTGATTACGGATGCATTTCAGCAAGTGGGAGTAACAGATATGCCCCTATCGGAGGTGCAAGCCATCTACCGTGAGAAGACGGAGTTGTTTCACTCGATGGGAGAGGTACAGCCGATTGCGGGTGTGAAGGATGTGCTACAATACTTGAAAGAGCAGGGGGCGTCGCTGTGGATAGTAACCGGTTCGGGACAGCAGACGCTCTTTGATGTGCTGGACCACCATTTCCCCGGTATCTTCGCCCGCGAGCGGATGATTACCGCGTTTGACGTAACCCACGGGAAGCCCGACCCCGAGCCGTATCTGAAAGCATGGGAACAGTCGGGGTATCCGAAAGAGGAGTGCTGCGTGGTGGAGAACGCGCCGCTGGGATTGCGCTCCGGCAAAGCCGCAGGGCTCTTCAGCATAGGCGTGAACACAGGACCGTTAAGAGACGAGTTGCTGTGGGAAGCAGGTGCAGACGAGGTAATCCACGATATGCCCGAACTGCTGGAGTGGGTAAAGGATAATTAAGAATTTAGAATTAAGAATTAAGAGGAGATAGTGTATAGAAAAGCATACAAACGCAGAAATAAGGGATTTTTCTTGCATAATTCATAAAAAAGCAGTAATTTTGCGCGGAATTTATGTTCAAATAGTTTGTTACGATAGATTATGAATATATCTTACAATTGGTTGAAGCGCTATATTGCGCTGACGGATGATGCCGAGACAGTGGCAAAAATCCTGACCTCCATCGGTTTGGAGGTGGGGACGGTAGAGAAAGTAGAGACCATCAAAGGTGGTCTGGAAGGCTTGGTGGTGGGCGAGGTGCTGACCTGCGTGCCGCACCCCAACTCCGACCACCTGCATATCACCACGGTGCGGCTGGCAGATAGTTCAGCCCCGACAAGTCGGGGCGCACACGGACAATCCGCCCGCGACACTGTCGGGGCGTCCCCAGTGGACGCCTGCGCACACGGACAGTCAGCGGAGCCTGTGCAGATAGTGTGCGGGGCACCGAATGTGGCGGCGGGGCAGAAAGTGATTGTTGCCACCGTGGGCACGGTGCTCTACAGCGGCGAGGAGCATTTCACCATCAAGCGCGGGAAGATACGCGGCGAGGAGTCGTTAGGCATGATTTGCGCGGAGGACGAGATAGGCGTGGGCACTGACCACTCGGGTATCATCGTGCTACCCCCGGACACGCCCGTAGGTATGCCTGCGAGGGAGTACTACCACGTGGAGGACGACATGGTGATTGAGGTGGATATCACGCCGAACCGTTCGGACGCGGCTTCGCACTACGGCGTGGCGCGCGACCTGTATGCGTACTATCAGGCGCACGGTCAGCAGGTGGCGCTCACGAAGCCCTCGGTGGACGCTTTCGCTGTGCAGAACCACGACCTGCCTATCCGCGTAACCGTAGAGGCAACGGATGCCTGCCCGCGCTATACGGGCGTGAGCATCAAGGGGGTAACGATTAAGGAGTCGCCGGAGTGGCTGAAGAACGCGCTGGGGGCGATTGGCATTCGGAGTATCAACAACGTGGTGGACGTTACCAACTTCGTGCTCCACGAGACCGGACAGGCGCTGCACTCGTTCGATGCCGACAAGATAAAGGGCAACCATATCATCGTCCGCCGCGCGCATGAGGGCGAGCACTTCACCACGCTGGACGGCGTGGAGCGCACGATGTCGGCAGCCGACCTGATGATTTGCAACGAGGAGGAGCCGATGTGTATCGCCGGCGTGTTCGGCGGTCTGCACTCGGGTATCACGGAGCAGACGACCAATGTGTTCCTCGAGAGCGCGTATTTCGACCCTGTGAGCATCCGCAAGACCTCGCGGCGGCACCAGTTGCAGACCGACGCGTCGTTCCGCTACGAGCGCGGCTGCGACCCCAACAACACCCTGTATATCCTCAAGCGCTGCGCCCTCTTGATTCAGGAGGTGGCAGGCGGCGAGATAGCCATGGACATCACGGACAACGGTCAGACGGCGTTTGCACCGTTCCCCGTAACGCTTAACATCCCACGCGTGAACGCACTGATAGGCAAGGAGTTAGGGGAAGAGATGTTGGAGACTATCCTGCGTGCGTTGGAGATAACGATTACCTCGAAGGAGGGCGAGGAGTGGCATGTGGCAGTGCCGCGCTACCGTGTGGACGTGCAGCGCGAGTGCGACGTGGTGGAGGACATCCTGCGTATCTACGGCTACAACAACGTGGAGTTCCCCGAGAAGTTGAACACCAGCCTCTCGTACTCTCCGAAGCCCAATCCGCAACGCTTGCAGACGCGTATCAGCGAGCAACTGACCGCGCAGGGCTTCAACGAGATACTCAACAACTCGCTCACCAAGGTGGCGTACTATGAGCCGTTGCAGGTGCTGCCGCTGGCGGAGTGCGTGAAGATAAAGAACCCGCTGAGCCAAGACCTCGGTGTGATGCGTCAGACGTTGCTCTTCGGCGGGTTGGAGTCGATACAACGCAACACCAACCGTCGGAACAGCGACTTGAAGTTCTACGAGTTCGGCAACTGCTACCACTTCCACGCCGAGGCGAACAGTTCGACACGAACAGAGACAACACACACTGCTATTGCAAACAAGGCTAACGCCTTGCCCGCAGGCGAGACGCCCGCGTCCCCAGTATCCATCGCAGACGGCAACACGCTGGCGCGGTACTCCGAGGAGCCGCATCTGGCACTGTGGCTGACGGGCAATAGGAGTGCGGCATCGTGGTTGCGCAAGGAGGAGAAGACGAGTTTCTATGCGCTGCGCGCGTATGTCAACGGGGTGCTGACACGCATGGGGGCGAACCTCGACAAACTGACGCTGACGCCGATAGAGGCTAACGAGTTGTACAGCGACGGGCTGGCTATTCAGGTGGTGCGCGGCAAGGAGGTTACAACCCTCGGCACGCTCGCGATTGTCAACCGCCAACTGACCAAGCAGTTTGACATTGATGCCGAGGTCTTCTATGCCGACCTATACTGGAAGGAGTTGCTGCGCGTGAGCAAGCAGTTCAAGCCCGTCATCAGCGACCTGCCGAAGGCGCCGGAGGTGAAGCGCGACTTCGCCCTGCTGGTGGATAAGCAGGTGGCGTTTGCCGACTTGGCGCGTGCGGCGTTCGAGACCGAGCGGAAGTTGCTGAAGAACGTGTATCTGTTTGATGTCTATGAGGGGAAGAACCTCGAGACCGGGAAGAAGAGTTACGCGCTCTCGTTCATCCTGCAAGACCCCGATAACACACTCAAAGACAAGCAGATTGACAACATCATGACGCGCCTGCAAAAGACCTTTGAGGACAAGTTCGGGGCTAAACTGCGATAGCGCAGAGTCCCTGCCTCAGAAGAGCCATCAAGTTCCAAGCATGGGTGTTGAAGCACCGTGCTTGGAACTTTTGTTATCTTAATAATCGTACGATTTTTAAGATTCCTCCGCCATCATCCCGCTGCAAAAATGTCGTGTGTTTTTCGCGGGTCTCCCGCGGGTCGGTCGCGGGTCGTCCGTATACCAACCCGCCCCCAAAAAGTGTACATTTTTTTGGGAAAGATTGCCCGTGAGCAGGGGTGCAAAAAAAGAATTACACAGAATGACATTGGACAACATAAAAGCAGAGTGGATACCGTGCACTTGCTCTTCTGACAAGTCAGAAAGCGCAAGACAAAGAATGACAAAGATTAGCACTGAGTTGTGGGGAGGAGGATGTGTGGCAGTGTGGCAGTGGGGAGAAGGGGGATGTGTGTGGGGGGGGGGGATGTGTGGCAGTGTGGCAGTGTGGCGGCTGTTTCCTAAAACATATACGTGTGTGCGCGCGCGGGTGAGTTTATAGAAACGACTGCCACACTGCCACACTGCCACACCTGTCGGGTGGTCAGTACAAATCCAAATACTCGTACTGATTGCCGATTAACGAAAGATACCGTTCAAAATCTGCACGGCGAATCACGACGGTGCCCCTGCAATCATTGGGATGGAAAGAGAGCAAGTCCGCCTTGCGGAGACGGCTATCCAAGAAAAGGATAACGTGGTGCTCCGCGTCGTTGATGAGCCCGAACGGCGAGACGCTGCCCGGCTCCAGCCCCAGATAGCGCATCATGCGCTCGGGTGAGGCGAAACTGAGTTTGCCCGGCGCGGCTTTCCCTGCTGCTTGCAGTTGCTCTTTGAGGCGGTGTTCCAAGTCGTGGATGTCCAGATTGTGGTTGCAATCGAAGCAGACGAGATAATGCTGATTACCCTTGTGGTTGCGCAAGAAGATATTTTTGCAATGCACACTGCCGTCATCCTGCCACCATCGCTTGGCTTCTTCGATGGTTTTTCCTTCGGGGTGAGCATAGCAAGAGAAGGGGATATCGCGGGCAGCAAGCCACTCAAACACTCGGTCTGCACGAGGACTGATGGAGGGAAGCATGTCAATTAGGAATTAGGAATTAGGAATTAGGAATTTGAGAGGGTATTGTTAAATTTTGCACAAAAGTAGCAATTTTTACGGATATGAGCAAGGAGTAGCGATAAAAATTCCGTTTTATTTGTGTATTCCGAAAATAATTTGTATCTTTGCGGCGGTTTTTCACATTTGAAAACACACTTATGAAAGTAGTAGGTATCATACCGGCGCGGTACGGTTCGAGCCGTTTCCCGGGAAAGCCGCTGGTGGAGATAGGCGGTCGGACGATGATTCACCGCGTCTATGACCAAGCGCGGCAGGCGATAGACACGGTGGTGGTGGCGACCGACGACGAGCGGATATACGACCACGTGGAGTCGTTCGGCGGCAACGTGGTGATGACGCGCACTGACCACAAGTGCGGCACCGACCGCTGCCTCGAGGCGTATCATCATATCACCACCCCGCCCTTCCGCGAGCAGAACGAGCGCAACACCGTGATTGTCAACATACAAGGCGATGAGCCGTTTGTGCAGCCGGAGCAGATTCAGGCGTTGCTGGACTGTTTTCTGGAGGTGGACGGCGCGATAGAGACGGAGATAGCCACGCTGGTGAAGCCTTTCACGGCGGACGACACGTGGGAGGACTTGGAGAACCCGAACAGCCCGAAGGTGGTGTTCTCGGAGGAGACGCACGAGGCGCTGCTGTTCTCGCGGAGCGTGATACCCTACCTGCGGGGCGTGGACAAGAGCGAGTGGCTCGCTCAGGGTAAGCACTTCAAGCACCTCGGGATGTACGCCTATCGGGCAGACGTGCTGGAGCGTATCACGCAACTGCCGCAGAGCCGCGCGGAGGTCGCCGAGAGCCTTGAGCAACTGCGCTGGATAGAGAACGGCTATCGTATCAAGGTGGGCATCACCCATATACAGACGGTAGGCATTGACACGCCGGAAGACCTGAAGAAAGTGAACATTCCATGTTAATCATTTCATGTTAGCCATTTCATGTTAAATGCGAAGCGAACAACACAGAGTGACTAACAGGAACTGACAAACGCGAAGCGAACAACACGGAGTGAATAACAAATAAGACTTAAATACACTATGGCACAGACACCAACTCCCCATATCGGGGCACAATTAGGCGAAATCGCCGAGACCGTCATCATGGCGGGCGACCCTCTGCGCGCAAAACTGATGGCAGAGAAGTTCTTAGACAATCCCGTGCAATTCAATAACGTGCGTGGCATGCTCGGCTTCACGGGCACACACAAAGGCAAGCGTGTGAGCGTGATGGGGCACGGCATGGGTATTCCGTCAATAGGTATCTACTCCTATGAGTTGTATAACTTCTACGGCGTGAAGACCATCATCCGCGTGGGCTCGGCAGGCAGTATCCACCCCGACCTGCATATCGGCGACCTTGCCATCGCCATGGGCGCTTGCACCAACTCCAACTACGCCGCGCAATATGAGTTGCCCGGCACCTTCGCCCCTATCGCGGACTTCGACCTCTGCCGCCGCGCCGCCGAGGCTTGCGAGCACTTCGGTTACCATTATAAGGTGGGCAACGTGTTCTCATCAGACACCTTCTACACCGAGAACCCGCATAACGACAAGTGGATTAACATGGGCGTGATGTGCGTGGAGATGGAGGCCCCCGCACTCTATATGAACGCTGCCCGCAGCGGCAATAAAGCGTTGGTTATCTGCACGATAAGCGACAACATCCTGACCGGCGAGGTTACCACGGCGGAAGAGCGTCAGAACAACTTCACCCACATGATGGATGTGGCGTTCAGCCTTGTGTGAGAATATGAACAAAGAGCAAGGAACAAGGAACAAAGACGTAACACTATCGTCTCTGAAATATCAGAGTCGGCTCTGTTTTTTCTTGGTTCTTTGTTCCTTGCTCTTTGTTCCTGCCGTGCACGTTTATTCGAGTGAGATACCTGCTGACAGCCTTGCGGCGCAGAAACGGGGTGTCTTCACGGGTTGCTCGGGCGGGATGATGCTGCATGCGGGTTATCTGTTTGCGCCGGATGCGGGGGCGCTGTTCGGAAACACGGCGTTCAACAGCATGTCGAATATGCCGAATGGCGGCGTTACCTTCGGCATTGGCGGAGCGGCGAAGGTGCATTTCCTTGACCGCATCCACTTGGGCGGCGAAGGTTTCGTGAGCACCATGCCGCTGATGGGCAACAACTCGCAGATACGCACCGGCTGGGGCGGCTTAGTGCTCGACTACTACTGGACGCGCGACCGTTTTCGCCCTTTCCTCGGCTTCACCCTCGGCGGCGGCAGTATGCGGCGGATGTATGAGGGAGAGGAGGAGGATGGACGGAGTATGGTGCGGCTCCCGATGAATCGGGATAACACTTCCGACCGCACCTCCATGAGCGCCCGCGACCAAGTCGGGGCATCCCCGGAAAGCGACCTCAACTACAACGCCTATTTCCGCAAGACACCCTTCCTCTTCGTCGGACCGTATGTGGGCTTTGAGTATGCTATCACACAGCGCGTGGCATTAGTCTGCCGATTGGATTACGTGGTGCCTTTTGGCAGAAACCTAACCGACGAATACGCCTATATGGCACCCTCGGGTCCTCGACTCTATGTCGGATTTATGTTCGGACATGCGAGGAAATAGATCCACCCCGTCCCTCCCTACGAGAGCACCCCAAAAATCAGAGATTTTTCAGGGACCCCGCAAGGGAGGGAGTAAAAAAGAACTATTATTAACTAAACAACTATCCTGCTCCCTCCCTTGCAGGGAGGGGTGGGGAGAGTCCTATTTTTATGGATAAAAACACTTGGATTGGCTTTTTATTGATAGCCGTGATTATTGTGGCGTTCTCGTTTATCGGGCGCCCGTCGAAAGAGGAGTTGGCAGAGCGCCAACGTATTCAAGACAGCATTGCCGTTGCGCAGCAACAGGAGCGCGAGATGCAGTTCATCTCCGACCAAATCAATGCGCAACTCTATGCAGACTCCGTTGCTAAGATTCAGTCAGAGAAAGACTCCGCTACCCTCTCGCAAGAGTTGGAGGCGAAGGTGCAAGCCACCTATGGCGCGTTTGCCCCCGCGGCGAAAGGGCAGAACACGCAGACGGTGATAGAGAACAGCAAGGTGCGCCTCTATGTGGACAGCAAAGGCGGACGCATTGCGCGCGCGGAGCTGAAGGACTATAAAGCCTACGGCGACACGCTGAACGACCTCTGCCTCTTCCGCGCGGACGAGAGCAAGTTGTCGTACACGCTCATCACCGCCAACAACCGTATTCTGCAAACCGCCAACCTCTTCTTTGAACCTAACTGGCTGAACGACAGCACGCTCGCTATGCGCCTGCATACCAACGATGCAGAGGCGTATATCGACTTTGTCTATACCGTGCCGGCAGACGAGTACATGATTGGTTTTCAGATTGTTCCCCACAACATGCAAGGCGTGCTGGCGCAGAACGTCAACTCGCTGGAGATGCACTGGGAGCAGTTGATACCCCAGCAGGAGCGCGGGCGTAAGTTCGAAGAGCGCTACTCGCAGTTGCAGTACATGCTCGCCGACGGCAGCATGGAGACCTTGTCGGAAGCCAAGCATGACTCGCAGAAAGAGAGCACCAAAGTGCGCTGGATAGGCTACAAAGACCAGTTCTTCTCCACCGTCATGATTGCCGACGATGCCTTCACGAGCACCGTCCTCGAGTCCACGCCGCAGGGCAAACACAGCGGCTACCTCAAAGAGTACAAGACCTCGACCTCCGTAGCGTTCGACATCACGGGGCAGAAGACAACCGACTTCCGTATCTACCTCGGTCCGAACCACTACAACACACTGAAAGCCTACGACAAAGGCGTGGAGAAAGCCGACCGTCTGCACCTAAAAGAGTTGGTGCCGCTGGGCTGGAAAGTGGTGTCGTGGATAAACATGATTCTCGTCATCCCGATGTTCGATTTGTTCACCTCTTGGGGCTTGCACATCGGATTGGTGATTGTGCTTATGACGCTGGTTATCAAGTTGATAATCCTGCCGTTTGTGTTCGCGTCCTATAAATCGAGCGCGAAGATGCGCGTGCTCAAGCCGCAGATAGACGCTATCAACGAGAAGTACCCGCCCGAGAAGATGCAGGAGCGTCAGCAGGCGACGATGGCACTCTATCAGAAAGCGGGCGTGAGCCCGATGTCGGGCTGTCTGCCGATGCTGTTCCAGTTCCCCGTGGTGATGGCGATGTTCTGGTTCTTCCCCACGGCGATTGAGTTGCGCGGGAAGTCGCTCTGGTGGGCAGACGACCTCTCCACCTACGATGCCGTACTCTCGTGGGGCTTCAACATCCCGCTTATTGGCGACCACCTGTCGATTTTCTGCTTGATGTTCACCCTCGTGAACGTTGCCTACACCTATATCACCATGCAGACGCAGAACACCGACCCGAGCATGAAGTTCATGAAATGGATGATGTACCTGATGCCGCTCATCTTCTTCTTTACCTTCAACGACTACGCTGCCGGCTTGAGTTACTACTACTGCGTCAGCCTCCTGATGACCATCCTGCAAACCTACATCTTCCGCTGGGCGATAGACGACAAGAAAGTGCTCGCGCAGATGGAGAAGAACGCCAAAAAACGCGAAGGCAAGAAGAAATCGGGCTTCATGGAGCGCTTGGAGAAGATGCAACGCGAGCAGGTGCGCATGGCACGCGAGAATGCCAAAGCGCAACAGAAGAAGATGAGGTAAGGAGACAATGAAACACTAACATATAATTATCGTGTAATTATTCATTAATTCTTCATTGCAAAATTATATGAATAATTATATGGTAATTACATGTTAAAGTATGTAATACTCAACGCCCAATGAACTACAAAAAGATATTCCTCGTAACCCTGTGCTTGGCAACAAGCACGGGGTTATTTGCTCAAGTGGATAGCAGGGAGGGCACTGCACAGATTCCCTCCACCTCTTCCATGGGGCTGCCTGGAGACAGCCCCTCCCTGAGTGCACAAGACGAAGTGCCTAACACGGAGCAAAGCGAAGTGAAGAGATACACTTTCGGTGATTTCTTCGACGCGTTGGACTTGCCTACGGTGTTGGGAG
>JBJECJ010000067.1:24577-43534 GCA_051870955.1 Paludibacteraceae bacterium
AGATACACTTTCGGTGATTTCTTCGACGCGTTGGACTTGCCTACGGTGTTGGGAGTGGGTTTCCGACCGGACGGGATAGAGAGTGCATCGTTCAACGCGGGTCTGCGCCTCGGCTGGCGACACCATAAGAACTACGGCACCTTCGTCTATCTTTCGTACAACCCCTATTCCGCCACCTACGACTCGCTCTTGGTGCAGAACACCAACGTGCGCAGCGGCGAGAACTGGTACCACGAAGTGAGTATCGGCGTGGGCTATCGTGTGCCGCTCGTGCGCGACATCCGCGGCTTCTACCAACATCCTTACTTCCACCAGTGGGACTTCTTCTGCGCCATCTGGCCCGGGGCGAAGATTAACGTGGTGAAGAACGTGGAGCCTATGGCAGACTCTCAACACTCCACTCTGAACGCTCAACCCTCCCCCGCCTATCGCCTCACCGACCAGACGACCGTCATCCCCACGCTCGGCTTCTCCGCGGGCGTGGAGTGGTTCGTGATGAGCAACTTCGGTATCTTCGTGGAGGCGGCGTATGTGCAGCACCTTATGCCCACCGTGGTGGAGCAAGCCGCCATGGACCAAGGACGCATCCACCACCCCGCCGGACCCATCTCTTTCTCCGCCGGATTGGCACTGTTCTTCAACTGATAGCGCCCTTTCGCTTTGGGTAGCGAGTAGTCGTATGCGAGAGGCTGTCTAACAAGTCAGGTTAGGCAGCCTTTTTCTTTGCAGTCGACCTGCGGGAGACCCGCGATAGACCCGCGATAGACCCGCGACAATCACCCAAGAATCACCTAAGAATCACCTAAGAATCACCTAAGATTGTCGGCTTAGGATGTGCTTGAGGTAGCGACATTGTTATTTTGATACATAAAGTAGAATATTTAGCATATTTTTTATATTTTCAGCAAAATAACATCAAAAAATTTGCAAATATCAGAAAAAGTCTGTATCTTTGCAGCGATTTTAGACAAAAAACCTATCTCCCTCATGTGTCAGTTTGAACGGTCGTTTAAACTGACATTTTTTTCATGGTATTTTGCCCTTTATTCATGCCTCCCAAACCATGTCAGTTTAAACGACCGTTTAAACTACCGTTTTTGTTTATTATAAAGAAAAAAAAATACATACCAGCCTATGAAAACAAAAGTACTTTTTCTCGTCGTGATGAGTCTGAGTCTTGCTTGTCCTTCCCTGACGGGATATGTAGCGGCACAAGCACCGGAAGGATACATCGAGTTCTCCGATTTTAAGGAGGAGTTTACTTCTGTAAGCAATGTGAAAGCCATTGGTTTAGGTTGGGGTTGGCAGGACGGCAGTCCCGCAAAGACCTACAACACCAGTATTAAAAATGCTATTGACAGCACTTTTATCTATTGCAACAGTGCTTACACCGCCGAGTCGGTAGAAACGCCCACTCTGCTGATTACGCCTCAACTGAAAGGTAGGATTTCGTTCCATGTGAAGCCACAAGGGACCAGTGATTACTACGTCAAAAACAATTTGGCTACGGGCAAATGCTGGGTTCGTCTTTACCTCGGTCATCAGGAGGGGGACGCCGTTGTGTTTGACGAAGACCCTTTCTTGGAACATAAGTTCACCTCACTGCCTGCCGAATCGGAGCGACTGAACGAAGCGTGCTGGATATCGTGCAGCGGGGAGATTGGCGATGAGTATATGTTTGTCGGGATTCAACTCAGTTATGTCGGCATGGATAATCTGTGTGCGGATGGCTATCTCATGCCCGAGAACAAGGACCTTCGGTGCGTGAAGTTTGAGATAGACAACTTCAAGAGCGAAGATGCCTCGCCTTTCTTTCCCGACGAGAACGGGCAATCCGTTTTTCATGGCATGCTGACACTAACGAATCAAGGCAACGTAACGTTGGTGCCGGGCGATGAGAACTACAGCGTAACCATCCTGTCGCAAAGTTCCGGTCAGATAACCATTCCCGAGACGGAGATAGCCATCAGCAAGACATGCGCCCCCAACGACACCATAACCATCCCCGTAGAGGTGGTGATGAGCATGGTGAATACGCAGCAGGACCAACGGACGGCACTGCGGGCGATACCGAAATTGGTGGGTATCGGGCTCTCGACCAGCGACAACAGCGTATATGCACAGACACCGTGGTTCACCATTAAATCATTGCTGCCAAAGTTGTACGTCTTCAACACGACGAAGACGGAGAACATCAGCGACTACGCCACCTACGCCGGTCTGCAAGGAGCGCCCGCGCGCGTGGAACTGAAGATGAAAAGCCGCGGCGGCAGCCCCGTGGTGATAGACAGCATTGTGAGCACTATCCCCGGTACGGGCTATGCGTTAGGCGGTCAGGAGACGACATTCCCCTTCCAAATTCCCATGGGAACAGATACGATGCTGACGGTAGTCTTCAACACGCCGGGGGCACATACGGGCACTCTGGACTTCTATTTTACAGACCATCAAGGAGATGTGCAGACGCTGCACAGCCAAGACATACATATCACCGTGTATGACACCGCCCAATATATGGAGCCATTTGACTACTACCTGACCGTGCCAGAGGGCTGGTGCCAACCCGGTTGGCTAAACTTAGCAGGCAGCCATTGGGGCTTCAACTCTGCTTCCAACAACACGTATGCCGAGAACGGGCTACGCGAAAACAGCGACAGTTACCTCATCTCTCCCAAACTGCATTTTGAAGAGGGACAGTCGTTCCTCGTCTGCGCTCAACCTCGCACGAAGGCAAGCGATGTATTCCTGAAAGTGCTGGTTTCCACCAACCGTCGCGATTGGCAAGTGGTAGGTTTCTTAGGGAGCAAGGATGAGGCAGCCGAGCAGGGTGTGGATACCGCCCTCGTACAGGACTGGTATTTAGAAGGATATGACCCGAAGAAACAGTCGTTGGCATCCGTTACGGAAAAATACTGCCTACCGTACAGCATCCAGATTCCGGCGGGCGATTGGTATGTCGCCTTCGGCTCGGGCTATGCCCTGATAGACTATGTGGCGGGTGGCAGCCTTGCCGAGATTACGCACGATTTTTACGTGCAGTATGACGGTCCGACGCGCAGCGTACAAGATGAGGTCTATTACGCCGATTTCATTGTCCGCAACATGCTGGATAAAGCCTATACCAAGCGCGACTACAAGGTGCAACTGCGTTGTGAGGACGAAGTGTTGTACACTCCTGCGCGGTCGGCTATTGAGCCGATGGCTATCGACACGTTTGCTCTGCGGTTCACCCCCAAACGCGCCGGTACACAAACCATCATAGCCGAGATTCTGGTGGGCGATGAGGTGATTGCGGACTACACGAAGACGATAGATGTATCGTTGCCTATACGCCACCTCCTCACTGCCGAGGAACAGAGCATGAGCAACACGGCACCGCTGAACCTGAACTATCGTGTCAGCCAGACCGAGTGGGTCTATACAGCCGCCCAACTGGAAGGAGCGGACACTATCTGCTCTATCTCGTTGCCATTCTACAACCAAGAGAAAGAAATCAGCAACACCACGACCATCTACCTGAGCGAGACAGAAGACGCTACGATAGACTCTGTTGCCGGTTTCAGCGACGTGAGCACGATGACCAAGGTGTACGACGCCAATACGCTGTATCCCGTGGACGGTTCTGCCAAGTATCATTCGCTGATAACGTTCCAGTTCTCAAAGCCGTTTGTCCGCACAGGCAATCACAACCTCCGTGTGGTCTTTATGGCAGCAGACCAGATAGTAACCGGCAAGGTATATTTCGCGTGTGAGACCGTGGAGAACAGCCTGCTGGAGCACCATGCCAACTACTCCACGACCGTCACGGCAACGCCGTCCGCCTCTATGCCAGTAGTATGGATAGGTTTACCCAGCCCCCAACAAGAGACTACCAACAACACCATCCATATTGCAGAGCCTTGCGCAAGCAAAGTTATCCTGAACGGGCAACTCTACATCCGACGCGGCGAGCAACTCTTCTGCATAGACGGTCGGAGAATACACTAACTATTTGACGATTTACAATTTACGATTTACGATTTGAAGATTATGAGATCTTTTTGTGTAGGCATATTCGTCTTTTTGACCACCACGCTCATGGCACAAACCGCCACGACGCTGACGGTGCACGTTGTTCCGTCCGCAGGCAATAGCGCGGCGGGCGTGAAAGTGAGTCTTTCCAACGAAGAGTATGGTTTGGTGTATCCGGAAAAAATCCTTACGGAAAGTTCCGAAGCCGTGTTCACCAATGTGTTGACTACGACGAACATCCTGACCATAAACGGCACAGATATAGGCTTGGAGCGCAGGATAGATACGATAGACGTCAGTCCGAATATGTACTACGAAGTGCTGCTCGGCGAACAGACGCGTCAGCCCTATGCGCTCCGCGCCAACCTCGTGCACAACGCGCGAGAAGGGAAAAGTGCGGTGATGTTGACATGGAACAAAGAACTCCCCGTGCTGGAGGACGACTTTGAGTCCTACGAAGCCTTTTCCATCGATTTTGCTCCGTGGACGGGTATTGACGGAGACCATGCTCCCACGGCGCAGATTCAGGGTTCGTATCCCAACGCCCAGTTGGAGCAGTACGCCACTATCTTCAATCCGCTGACCATCGAGCCCAGCGTATGGTATGAGTACCCCGTACTGCGTCCCTACTCGGGGGCGCAATACGTAGCCTTCATCACCACCGCCGACGGCACTCCGAATGATGATTATCTCATCTCGCCGCGCCTCAATATCGGTCGCGATTTTGTATTGCGCTTCATGGCCAAAGCCGCCGACCGCTACAACGAGCGTTTCCGAGTAGGTATAGCGGCGAACCTGCCGGAGGGGCAAAGTCCCGCCCCATCGGACTTCCGTTGGCTCACTACGGGCAACTATCAGACCGTGGACTACCGCGAGTGGCAACGCATACAGTACTCGCTGGCGGAATATGCGGGGCAGGATGTCTATATCTGTATCAACTACGTCTCGGAGCAGACCTTCATGCTGATGATAGACGACTGCTACGTAGGTCCTTCGGATAACTCAGGCGACCCGCTCAACGACTACGAGAGGCACATCGTCTTGATAGACGGGGACTCGGCAGGTAGCACCGTCATGAGCGAGTTCCTCACAGCGCCGCTATCGGCAGGAAGACATCGCTTCGGCGTATATTCATCTTATCGCTATTCCCATACCGACACCATCTGGACGGAACTCGATATCCCGGGCGACAGTTGCTATGCCGCGCTGAGGATAGAATTGGAGACCAACAACGGCGAGTCTGTCGGGAATATCCCCTTGCTGCTTAGCCACGACAGCACCCATGCGCAGTATCGGCAGAACCTCAACGACGGCGCCTGCTATTGGAAGCAACTGCCCCTCGGGAGTTACACTATCAGTGCGGATAAACCATATTTCCTGCCTTTGCAGACTTCCGTATTGCTGACCCAAGACTCCACCGTTCACCTTACCCTCATCGAGCGCATCATACGCCCGTACAATCTCTATGTGGACATCAGTCGTAAAGACACGTTGTGCGAGGGACTGTTGCTCTGGAACCGCGACTTAGGCTTCCACGACAGTTTTGAGGGCTACGAGCCTTTCACGCAACAGTTCGACAACTGGACTACGCTCGACCTTGATACCAGTGTCAACTACGCCATCTCTTTGGGCGGTGCCACTATCCAAATGGGTGAGTTTGGCACCAACGGGAAATCGTCTGCCATGATTTTCAATCCCTATGAGACTACGCCGGCGGTCGATGTCGATACCTATTTCTTAGCATATGACGGCGTCCAATATGTGGTCTTCTTCAGCCCGCAAGGCGGACAAGCCGACGATTGGCTGATTAGCAAGCCGCTGGAGATAGGGCACGACTGGGTGGTACGCTATTGGGGAAAAGCATACAGCGAGCAATATCCCGAGACCATCGAACTGATGGTGCGCAAGAGCGGCAGCACTACCGACGACTTTGTCTCGTTGGGGCAACAAGTGTTTGCTAACGGAGAGTGGACACAATACGAGGTGTCGTTGGCAGACTATGCGGAGAGCACGATAGAAGTGGCATTCCACTATATCTCCCGAGATAAGTGGTTTGCCCAACTGGACGATGTCTATATCGGTCCGCGCACAAGTACCAACACGGAGGGTGAGGACGTGGGCAATGCCCGCTACGAGGTGTATTTAGACGACGAGTTGCTGGGACAGACCGAGCAGACGCAATTCGCGTTAGGCACACTGAGCATCGGCAAGCACAGCGCAGCCGTGCAGGCGATATACCGTAGCGGTCGGTCTGAGAAAGTTACTCTCGAGTTTGAGGTCTCCGCCACAGCTATCCACCACGTCAGCACGGAGGCTCCCGTGGGCAAATATCTGCACAAGAACAGGCTTATTATCCGCCGAGGGCAGACATACTACGACATACTTGGCAACCAACTATAAACAAACTAAATAATAAAATAAACTACAATGAAAAAAGTATCCATTTTTGCTATCCTGCTGATGTTCTGCACCGCATTGGCAGCGCAGGAGCAAACAGTGTTCTTCGCTGACTTCGAGTATTGGGACGAAGACGGCAGCGAAGCCTTCACGTCTCGCGGCTGGAGCGTGATTGAAGACGAAGACCCCAATAGCCGCGACAAGTGGGTAAACGAGTACAGCCAAAACGGCAAGTTGTCCGGCAAGTGGAGTCCTCGTGCGGGTGCGTGGAACTACAGCGAGCACCCCAACGACGAGTGGCTCATCACGCCGGAAATCAGTCTGTCGAACACGGCAGCCGACGGCTACTGCCTTGACTTCATTTGGGGAAACGCCTCCGTCAACATCCAGAAAGGCGGCACGGGCAACTACACGATGTATGTTAAGGTGAAAGAGGTAGGGACAGAAGATTGGCAAACCATCTTGGACCTTGCTGACCAAGAGACCGTTGAGCAGAGCGGCGTCAAGTGGCCATGGGCAGGCTGGAGCACCAACCACTCTGTTGTGGACCTCAGTGCCTACAAAGGCAAGACCATCCAGATTGGTTTCCACTATCACGAGTGGGCGCTCTTCACGGACGGTGGCGATGAGGACGACCCCGGCTACGGCGGCAACTCCGTCTCTATTGACGACGTTACGGTTAGGGAGTGGACACCTCTGACTGCTCCCATCGTGGAGACCACCCAGACGGCATACACCTTTATGTCAACCTACATAGGCACATCCAGCATTAGCGAGAAAATGCAAATCACGAATGTGGGCATAGGCGAACTGGAAGTGATTTCGGTAGAAGGATTGGACGGTAGCGACTTCAGTTGCACGCTCGTTCCCGGTGCCGTCAAGGCGAAGAAGAACGAGTCTATCGGTTACCAAGTGCTCTACACCCCTACCCTGCTGGGCAAAGGTAACGTAACCATGACTATCCGCACCAACGGTGGCGACGTACAGGTAGCCCTTAGCGGTTCCAAGATTGTCATTCCGGAAGGATACACCTACCAAGGTTTCGAGGGACCGTGGGTGCCCGCAGGATGGACTACCTCGGGCGAGGCATGGCGCGCTTCCAACAGCAGTTTCTCCGGCAATCGTTGCGCGATGGGTGGCGTGAACGTAACGGCAGGCGAGTCGTGGTTGACCTCGCCGCGAATTGACGTCAGCGACGGAGGGACCTATGAAGTAACGTTCGATTTCTACGAGCAGTACGGACAAGTCATCGACAACGGCTACGACACACCCGACAGTTGGTTCCTCATTGAGTTCTCGCAAGACGGCGGACTAAACTGGGACACCATCTTCAACCAAGACACCCTGAAAGCCTACAACGAGCGCGTTCGGTACAAATACACCATCTCGGGTGTGAAATCCGACAACTGCTACATCCGCTGGGGGTACCTGATGGAAGACGAGTTGGACTACGAGAACATCGACAACTATGAGTTCAGCGTGCTCTATATCGACGACGTCGTTCTGCCCCCGCTCTACGGTGCCAAAGACGCCCCCGCGGCTTCTACACCCGTTGCCCCCGCCGACAGCGCGACCAACATCACCAACCGTCAGCCGTTGCTCTCGTGGACAGAGGTGCAGTTTGCCACCAAATACCGCGTCCACATGGGTACCGAGGCAGGCAACTGGAATATCATCAACGGACTCGAGACGACCGAGTTGAGCACCAAAGCGCCGCGACTCGAGTGCAACACCACCTATTTCTGGCAAGTGGTAGCCATCAGCGAGCACGGCGAGACACAAGACGCCCCCGTATGGTGCTTCACCACGATGGAGGACCAGACCGTCAAGACCTTCCCGTGGTTCGAGGGCTTTGAGGAACCCGTCGGCAACGCGCCTATGGGATGGGAGATTGAGCGCGAGAACTACACACGCTGGGAAATCGCCAATATGTACACCTACGAGGGCAAGCATAAGATGTTGGCTTTCGGCAACACCGACAACACGGAGACCTCGCTGCTCTCGCCCGAGATTCAGCTGCCCGCGAACGATGAGATGCAGTTGTCCTTCTTCTGGGGCAACGGCGTAACCCTCTCGCAGGAGACGACGGGTTCGGCGGTGAACAATTCCACCGAGCCGGACGACATAGACGCAGGCTTCATCGAGATATACGTGGACGACGAGTGGCATACACTGGGGCTCATCAGCATGCAGAGCGAGTACTACAATCGCGAGGTCTTCGACCTGAGTGCGTACAAAGGCAAACTCATCACCCTCCGCTGGCGCTACAGCCTGAAACGCAGCATCAAATGGCGCGGCGTCTCGCTGGACAACATCGCTATCGAGAGCAAATCGGGCGTGATGGCATATTTCAATGCTACCGAGTGGGCTGCAGGCATGATTAACTATGGTTGCCACCTCAGTTCCGGCAAGACGCTCACTCTCGTCAACGGAGGTATTGAGCCGCTGACCGTCAGCCGCGTGGAGAACAGCATCGACAACTTCACTTGCGACTTGGAGACGGGCACCACCATCCAGCCGAACAGCGTGGTTCCCTTCACCCTGCGCGCATACGCCGACAGCCTGACGCCCGGCGACTATGCCGATACGCTTGTGGTAACCTTCACCAACAACCAATCGGTGGAGTTGCCGCTCAGTTTCACCTCTCTGGCTTCCGACATGCTCTACTACAACTTCGACCAAGACGAGCACGGCACGCTCAACCCGATGGGACTCACCACCTACGACAATGACCACTACGCCAACTGCGGTAGCATGGGTATCAACTGGCCCAACGAAGGGACAGCATACGCCTACTGCGTCATCAACGTAGATGCCGACCACAGCGACTGGCGCAACGTCTATCCTATCTCGGGCGACCAAGTGCTGAGCGCAAGCGCACCCTACGGAAGCGGAGACAACTATAGCAGCGACTGGGTTATCTCGCCCAAACTCACCGCCACGGAACAATCGACCTTCAGTTTCTGGGGAAAGAGTTACGGCACGGACGACGAGTACAACGACTTCAAACCCCACTATTTTGAGATTTGGGTCAGCACCACCGATGACAACATCGCTTCCTTCAAGCAGGTGGGAACACGCAAACAAATCAGCAAGAACGACGCCAAGTGGTACCAATACACCATCGACCTGAGCGAGTTCAAGGGGCAAGATATCTATATCGCACTGGTGCACTGTGCGAACGACTATGGCTACATCGCTTTCTTCGACGACTTTATGTTCAGCCATTTCGGCGGGGCAAGTTTCACCGACCCCGACGAGCCGCAAGAACCTGAGGAAGGATGGAAGAACGTCCACGGAGATATCGTTGTTCGCAAACTGCTCCGAAACGGACATATCTACATCCTGCGCGGCGACAAACTGTACGACATGCAGGGTATGCAACACTAAGCCAACGGTCCTGTCGGGGGAGGGACAGCCCTCCTCCGGCAGATATACTATCAATACATCATTGTTTAACTAAATTTTACTAAGGTTATGAAAAAGATTTATTCTTTCTTCTCCGCGCTACTAATAGGCACCGCCTGCCTGTTCGCGCAAACTGTTCCCGATGGATACATCGCTAAAGGTGCGTTCACCGAAAGTTTCACCGACGTCTCTACCGTCAGCGCGATGGGCTGGGGATGGGGATGGCAAGCCGGCGACCCGAGCAAAAGTTACGACACCAATACAAGTTATCCGGTCAACGGCAAATATATCCGTTGCACCAGTGCTTATGCTGCCAAAGACCAAACTACTCCTACCCTGCTTATTACCCCTTTGCTGAAAGGTAATATCAGTTTTAAGGTTTCTGCCAAATTATATTATAGTCCGACACTAAGTAATTTGACAGACGGAAAATCTTTTGTGCGTTTGTATGCAGGACATATGGAAGGAGATGCGTTAGTATGGGACGCTGAGCCATTTTTCACCCAGACTATCACAGAACTGCCGACTTCCGTAGAAGACAATGCTGATTATTGGACTACCTGCAACACAAGCGTAGATGATTACCAATTCATCGGTATCCAACTCAGTTATATCTGCTTCGATGAACTGACGGCTGACGACTACTGCCTGCCTATCAAACACGTGATGACCCCGACGGCCGTTGCGAGCGAGTGGACGGATAGCAACCCGCTCTATGGCGATAGGGAAGGCAAAACCACTTGGACGGGCTCGGTTACCGTTCAAAACAACGGAGACCTGCCCTTCACGGACGGAGAAGCCGTGCTGAACATCACCTCTTCCAGCACTACTGTTACTACCACAACCGTTACTTCGTTCACCATACCCGATGCCATCGCCCCGGGAGAAAGCAAGACCTACGACATCAGTGTACCGTTGCAACTGGTGGACCTTACGAAAGAGGTACGAACAGCCATTAAGTTCACCAGCAACTTGAATAATGTGACCACCTCTCTCCCCAACAAACAATCCGATTGGTTTACGATAAAAGCCTATGCGCCTAAGTTGACTGTCCGCAACGCAAGCAACTCGGACGTAACAAGTTATGCTACTGCGTTGGGACTGGTAGAAGCACCCGCTGCTACGACTTTCACCCTCAAAAATATAGGCGGCAGTCCCCTTGTCCTCGAGAGCATTACCTCCGCTACGATGAGCAATCTCGCATTCACTTGCGAAGGCGCAGAAGGCAGCATTTTCCCGCTCATTATCGAGAGAGGCACCGACACCACCATCACTATGACCTTTGGCAACACAGGCGGTCAAAGCGGTACGCTCGTCTTCACCTATGGTAACACCTACGATGACGCAGCAGAGTACACCCTCGAATCGAAGGAGATATCCGTAGTCGTTGCAGACCCTGCCCTCTATTTAGAGCAGTTTGGCGCGACCCTCCCGCAAGGATGGGTAAACGAAGAAGGCAGCAACTGGAGCATCAGTAGCACTTCTACCAACTACTACATGACGAACTCGCAGCAAGGTACGCCCGGCAAATACCTCATCACGCCGAAACTCCATTTTGAGGAAGGTCAAACGCTGGCTATCATGGCGCAACGCAAAGGAAATAGCGGCAGTAGTCTGCGGGTGCTGACCTCGACCGACCGTCTGAATTGGACACTTGCATTGGAAAAGACAACATGGACGAAGTCGTACAGCGGTTCTCTGAACACATCATACACGGAACTGGTGGCAGTTCCCATGCCCGAGGGAGATGTGTATGTGGCATTCGAGGCAGGCTATTCCATCATGGACTATGTGCTTGGCGGTACCAAAGTGGAGGTGGAAGACGACATCTACGCTACTCTCTCCGGCGCAGACAACGCGATGGTGAACTATCCTTACGAGTTGGGAGTAAAATTGCTGAACCTGACCGAGACCGAGTATGTTGAGGCACTCGCATTGGAGTTGCTCAACGGGGAGACCGTTGTTGCTGAATTGGACGTAGATACATTGCATGCGCTGGGTACGCTCGATACACTCGCGTTGCATTTCACACCGCACGTGGCAGAAGACGCTAGGCTGACCTTGCGTCTCAAGAAAGGAGAGAACGTGATGGCTTCTCTCACCAAGGCTATCCACGTTGCTGCGGAAGAAGCAAATAGCGAAGCGGTTACCGGTACGCAAACAAGCACGGCTGCCTATGCACCTTTTGCTACCAACTGGACGAATAGCAAGAGCGAGTTCATTTATACGGCTGAAAAATTGGGGATAGATGCCAATACCGAATTAACCTCTATCACCTTCAAATACTACAATACCGCAGGCGAAATAAGCCGTAATGTAAAAATATGGCTGCAGAATACAGAGGATGCGATTGTGGGCGATACCTTCACGGATGTATCCGAAATGACTTTGGTATTCTCGGCTAACGAGTATCTGTTCAAGCAAGAAGGTTATTCCTCGGCTTGCGTTGACCAGACCTTTGCTTTCAGCGCTCCATTCGTTTATACTGGCGGCAACCTGCGCGTAGTGGCAGCCTGCGAAAACGAATCAAGTTACAAGAGTTCCGGCTATGGCTATGAAAATGTTGCAAACAGCATATTGTACAAACGAAATGACAATAAGAGCAGTTATGAGTCGGCAAGTGCTACCAAAGCAAGTTATCTCCCCGTTGCCAAAATCGGCTTTGCGGTAGTGCTGCCCACCATCTCCGGAAAGGTTGACCTGAAGAGTGGCAACAATGCCGGCAGAACCATCACGGCAAAGAGCGGCGATGTACTCTACCAAACTACCACGGACGAACAGGGTAACTACACGCTGGAAATCATGCAGGTAATGCGCCAATACGACATCTATCTGGACGACGAGTGCAAAGCACAGAATATCAGCGTCGAAGCAGGAAGCGTAGTGGTGAACATTACGGACATCGTTACCGACTGCGAGCAAACGCTGCTGAACGCTCCCGCAGCGACCAAGCACCTCATCAACGGTATGCTGATTATCCAACGCGGGGATAAGTGCTACAACGCCAACGGACAAGTGCTGAAATAAATCAACGCACCCGCATAGATTCTAACACGAAAAGAGGCTGTCTAACCATCCGATTAGGCAGCCTCTTTTTGTAGTATCAAGCCCCGAAAATTTCGCGGGTCTATCGCGGGTCTATCGCGGGTCTCTTCCCCCTCCCTTTTCGGGGTCCCCACAAGCAACGCGCAGTGGGGTGAGTTTAGAGAGGGACGGGGTGGGTCCTTTCCCCCCCCAATCAGTTGTAGGCGGCTTCGCCGTGCTCGTAGATGTCGAGCCCTTCTTCCTCAATGCGGGGAGCGACACGCAAGCCGAAGGTGTAGCGAATGGCATAGAAGAGGAGCATTCCCGCCGCGAAGGCATACACCGCCACGGTGAGCGCGCCAACGACCTGCACCCACAGGCTGACACCCGCTTCGGGTGCTGCAAAGAGCCCCGTGAGGATGGTACCCGTGATACCCCCTACCCCGTGCACGCTGACCGCGCCGACGGGGTCGTCAATATGCAGTTTCTGGTCAATGAACCACACGCTGACACACATCAGCAGCGAGCAGATGAGTCCGATGAGTGCCGCCGCGCCTATGCTGACGCAGTCGCAACCCGCCGTAATCCCGACCAAACCCGCCAGCACACCGTTGCAGACCATGCTCAGCGAGGGTTTGCCGTCCACCAGCCACGTATAGACCAGCGCGGCGATACCGCCCACTGCCGCCGCCATATTCGTCGTGAGCATGATATGCGACATGGAGAGCGCGTTCACCGCCCCTTCCGCCGCGATGGTCGAGCCCGGGTTGAAGCCGAACCAGCCCATCCACAGGATGAAGACACCCAGTGCACAGAGCGCGAGGTTATGCCCGGGGATGGCGTGCACCTGCGTCCGCGTCTTCCCATCGGCACCTTTCACCCGTTTGTATTTGCCGATACGCGGACCTAAGACTATCGCGCCTGCCAATGCCAGCACACCGCCCGTGGCGTGCACCACCGTGGAGCCGGCGAAGTCGTGGAAGCCGAGGTCGGCAAGCCAGCCGCCCCCCCAACTCCAACTGCCCTCTATCGGGTAGATGAGTGCGGAAATCAGCACAGAATAGAGCAGGTACATTGAGAACTTCGTGCGCTCTGCCATCGCGCCGGAGACGATAGTCGCCGTGGTGGCGGCAAAGACCGTCTGAAACATCAGAAAGGTCTCGGCAGGGATGGTCGCATCCTCGCTCATGCGCCAGATACCGTCGCCGTCGAGGTAGTTGCCATGGAAGAGAAAAGCCCCGAAATCGAAGCCGTGGAACATCAGCCCGAAGCCGATGAGCCAATAGAGGATGGTGCCTGCCATGAAGTCGCAGAAGTTCTTCATGAGGATATTGGCAGTGTTCTTACTGCGGGTGAGTCCCGCCTCTACGAGCGCGAAGCCCGGTTGCATAAAAAAGACCAACATTGCCGCCAGCAATGTCCAGACGGTATCTAAGGAGGAAAGCATTTTTTAGGATAAAGGATAAAGGATGAAGGATAAAAGACTAATTACCTATTACAGCCCGAAGGGCGAATTACCTATTACCGAGCGAAGCGAGATTTTACTTCTTCTCGGCAATGACTTGGTCGCCGTGGTCGCCGGTGCGGATGGAGTAGCAGTCGAGCACATCGGAGATGAAGATACGCCCGTCGCCCACTTCGCCGGTGTGCGCCTCGCGGAGCAGGACCTGAATGGTCGGCTCCACGAAGATGTCGCGACAGATGATGGTGATACACACGCGCTCAATGATGTCGGTGGAGTACTGCACACCGCGATAGACGCGCTCTTGCCGTTGCTGCCCGATGCCATGCACATCGGAGTACTCAAACCAGTTGATGTCGGCTGCCAGCAGGGCTTCCTTGACTTCATCGAACTTGGTTTTGCGAATGATTGCTTCAATCTTTTTCATACCTTACTTATTACTTGTTAATACCATACTAATCCGATTGTTTTTCAAAAACGGCAGCAAAATTACACATTATTTCTGAAATAACCAAATTATTTTTCATTTTTATTGTATTTTTACGGATTGCACAGTCCCACAGTGTCAGAATACTCTGAGTACTCAGAGTACTCAGACCTCTACTCGAAACTATCGAACGAAGGGAGCCGTCGGACTGTCGTTAAGGCTGTCGGACTGACAAAATGGCAGTCGCATGACATTTGGCGCGGTTTTTGATACGCCTCCTACGTAAACTACAAAAACTACGCAAACAACATAAATATACATATCGCTATGAGTAAAGGTAATATCGGAGTAACCTCCAACAACATTTTCCCTGTTATCAAGAAGTTTCTATACAGCGACCACGAGATTTTCCTGCGTGAGTTGATTAGCAACGCGGTGGACGCAACGCAGAAGTTGAAGACCTTGTCGAGTGTCGGCGAGATGAAAGGCGACTTAGGCGACCTGCGCGTGCGCGTGCTACTGGACAAGGACAAGAAGACGCTGACCGTGCAAGACCACGGTATCGGTATGACCGCCGAGGAGGTGGATAAGTACATCAACCAAATCGCCTTCTCCGGCGCCGAGGAGTTTGTGAACAAGTACAAGGACAAAGCCGAAGCCATCATCGGGCACTTCGGACTGGGCTTCTACAGTGCTTTCATGGTAGCGAAGAAGGTGGAAATCTTCTCGCAGTCGTATCAGGAGGATGCCAAGGCGGTGCATTGGAGTTGCGAGGGCGACCCCGAGTACACGATGGAAGAGACCATCAAGGCGGAGCGCGGGACGGACATCGTGCTGCATATAGACGATGAGTTCGCACAGTACTTAGAGGACGCGACCATAGAGGGGCTGCTGAAGAAATACTGCAAGTTCCTACCCGTGGAGATTGCCTTCGGCAAGAAGAAAGAGTGGAAAGACGGCAAGCAGGTGGAGACCGACGAGGACAACGTCATCAACAACGTTGCGCCCGCGTGGACAAGCAAGCCTGCCGACCTGACGGACGAGGACTACGACAAGTTCTACCACGAGTTGTACCCCATGCAGATGGATGAGCCGCTCTTCCATATCCACCTGAACGTGGACTATCCTTTCCACCTGACGGGTATCCTCTACTTCCCGAAAATCAAGAATAACCTTGACGTGCACCGCAACAAGATTCAGTTGTATTGCAACCAAGTGTTCGTAACGGACGAGGTAGAGAACATCGTGCCGGAATATCTGACGCTGCTCCACGGCGTGATTGACTCGCCGGACATCCCGCTGAACGTGAGCCGCAGTTACCTGCAAAGCGACAACAACGTGAAGAAGATTAGCGGGTACATCACTAAGAAAGTGGCTGACAAATTGGCAGAACTCTTCAAGAACGACCGCGAGAACTTCGAGAAGAAATGGGACGATGTGAAGATGTTCATCCAGTTCGGCATGCTGACCGACGAGAAGTTCTACGACAAGGCAGTGGGCTTCAACCTGCTGAAGAACCTCGACGGCAAGTACTACACGCTGGAGGAGTACAAGAACCTTGTGAAGGATGCACAGACCGACAAGAACGGCGACCTCATCCTGCTCTACACGCAAGACCCCGATGCGTCCTACTCGTATATCCAGCGCGCGAAAGAGAAGGGCTACGATGTGCTGCTGATGGACGGCGAGTTGGATGTGCACCAGATGTCGCAGTTCGAGCAGAAGTCCTACGGCGATGGTACGGAGGAGAAGAAAGGTGCGTTGCGCTTCGTGCGCGTGGACTCCGACGTGATAGAGAACCTCATTGCAAAGGAGGACAAGCAGGCTGTCAGCCTGACCACCGAACAGGAGGATGCGCTGCGCTACTCCTTCGAGAGCCAACTGCCGAAGGGCGACAAGAGCAACTACGTGGTGTCCTTTGAGGCGGTATCGGCAGACGCGCTGCCGGTGTTCCTGACGCAGAATGAGTTCATGCGCCGCATGAAAGAGATGTCTGCGCACCAGCAGGGGATGTCGTTCTACGGCACGATGCCCGACTCGTATAACCTCGTGGTGAACACTGCGAACAGCAAGGTTACCGACCTGATGAATGAGTTGGTAGGTGCTGTTGCCGCTGAGGTAGCGCCGCTCAACGAGCAGATTGCCGCCAAGCAGAAAGAGGAGGACGACCTGAAAGCCGCGCAGAAAGGCAAGAAGGACGCTGACCTGACGCAAGAGGAGAAAGACGCGGTAACCAACGTAACGAAAGAGTTGGCAGACCTGCGCAACCAACTCAAGGGTGTCTATGCCGCCCATGCCGAGAAGAACGAGAAGGTGCACCAACTGATTGATATCGCGCTACTCGCGAGCGGTCTGCTCAAAGGCGAAGCACTGGCGAAGTTCGTCAACCGCAGCGTGGAGATGCTGTAAGCACCAGACTTCACGTTAATTGCCAACAAAACGACCGCCTAACCTACATAGTTAGGCGGTCGTTTTTTGTTGATTTGTAATTGTTTGGCTCCGTTAATGCCATTACATTAAAGTAAAACAATTAAAACAATATAGTGTCTATTTAGGAACGCAATATTTCCCCCTCCCTGTTAGCCCTGTTTCGGTACCCTTCACAGGGCTAACAGGGAGGGGGAAAAAGACAATATAGGGGTCTAAAGCAAATGCAATGAAAAAAAAAAAAAAAAACGGGAAAAGATTTGCTCCTTTCCCGGAAAATAGTTAATTTTGCATTTGCATATGGCTAAACAACTAAATTCGGAGCAAAGGTACTTAATTTATGTGGATTTACAAAGCAAACTGACAAAAAAAAAGTATCGCACAAAAAATTGGCGTTCATCCCTCGACCATCACGCGTGAGGTAAAACGCAACGCCAACCGCGATAATCAGTATGTTTTCAGTGTCGCCAAAGAGAAATGCCTAAAGCGCAAGAAAAGTACCTTACCTAATCACCGCAAGGATGACCTTTTGTGGTGGCGTGTTGAACAGATGATTATAGAGGACAATTGGTCTCCCCGTCAGATAAGCGGTGTCCTTGCCAAAGAGGGCATCCATATCTGCCACCAAACCATCTATAATTATGTAAACAAAAACAAAGAGCGGCTCGGCAAATATATGCCGCATAAACTGCGTTATCGGAGAAGAGAAAAGAAACAACTGCATCAGACCAAAGCGACTAATATCCCGAACAGGACAAGTATTCACGAACGCCCTGCGGAAGCCAATGGCAAACGCTTTGGAGACTGGGAGATGGATTTGATAGTGGATAGTCGTCAGCGTGTGATACTCACGTTGGTGGAACGCAGTACCAACTTCCTGATGATGGAGAAGATAAAGACAGGCAAGAAATCGGAGCCTATCGCCAAGACGGTTGTGAGGCTGCTCATGCCGTATCGAAAGACAGTGAAAACCATCACCACGGATAATGGAAGTGAGTTTGCTTCACATCAACTGATTACCAAAGGATTGCGCATGAAAGACAAAGACGATGTGATTGTCTATTTTGCGGATGCGTACTCCTCATGGCAGAAAGGATGTGTTGAAAATACCAATAAACTCATACGACGATACATACCGAAACATACCGATTTCAACCTTGTTTCACCACAAAAAATAGTGAACATTCAGAAGAAGTTAAACAACAGACCCAGAGAAAAATTGAACTTTGACACACCTAAATTTTGCTTCTTCAAAAACTTTGATTAACTTTGCACACAAAATTGCATTTGCTGTTAGACAGTACAAACAATTAAAACAAAGTCTGTTTAATGAACCTTTTTCATTTTAATTTGCGTAGTTCAGAAAAAAGCAGTACCTTTGCAGCGGGAAGTGTATTCTCCGTTCGTTGACCATAAATTTTATTCCTCCATAAAAGGTCATTAGAGGTTCGTACATTATGGATTTGCAGACTGTTGTACATATTGCGCCATCGGCGTGGAAGATAAGTTACCAAGACCATATCCTGCTCTTGGGTTCTTGTTTCTCGGACAGCATGGGCGAGAAAATGGACTGTTGTTACCTTCCTCACACCTCGAATCCATATGGCACGCTCTACAACCCGCTGTCCATCGCGCAGGCAATAGAAACGCAGTCGGAAGAGCCTTGGATTGTCCGGGACAAAGGATTGTACCACAGCCTGTTGCGGCACGGTTCTTTCTCGGGGACGGACGAGAGCGAGGTGCGTCGGGCAGTGGCGGAGAGTCGCGAGCAGATGAGGCAGGCGTTGGCGCAGGCAACGGT
>JBJECJ010000068.1:0-1889 GCA_051870955.1 Paludibacteraceae bacterium
TCCTTCACACAGGCTTTATAAACCAGCGACTCACTAAAAGCATAGATACTATCACCGATAAATAAGATATCGTTTACCTTCACTTCGCTGGAGCCTTCTCCTATGTAGTAGGTATCTACCAACTCGTGTTTTTTGAGGTTAAAGGTTACAATACCAAAATCCATGGATAGATATGCTCTACCTCCATTCACTGTGATGTTGTTGATGTTTTTGTTGGCGGTCATATCCTTGGTGTATAGTCCGGAGACATACTCAATAACGCCATTGCTTAGCAAATCAATCTTTCCATTGGTATATCCTAACAACAGGATGTCGGTTTCTGAATCATAATAGATACAACCGATACTGTTCCCATGCAGCCCATTGGCAGAATTATATATCTCTATCTGCTCAGATTGCTTATTCACGGAGAAGATGGTGTTGCCTGACAACGCATACACCTTATCCTGCGCAACTGCAATCTGTGTAACGGCATTATAGGCAAACATGGTCTCCCAAGTAGCAGCCTTTGCTGCGCAGAATGTACCTATAAGGATGCTAATAGTAACAAAAAACTTATGTCTCATCTTCATAATTATTTGCGTTCAGATAGTAGAATGTCCTTCAATGCTCCCATTGCCCGCCCCCTGTGGCTGATTCCGTTCTTCACTTCGGCGGGTAACTCTGCAAAGGTCTTTTCATATCCCTCGGGTACAAATATCGGGTCGTAGCCGAAGCCGCCTTCGCCTCTCTCCTCCGTAGCAATATCCCCTTTCACAATCCCCTCCACTTGTTGCATTAAACCATTTTCCGATATATAGGTAACAACAGTGCGAAATTGTGCCCTGCGATTATCTTTCCCCACCAATGACTCCAATGCCAATCGGCGATTATTCCCGCTCGTATTCCCATCAGTCAACACACAGAACCCCTCATCTGCCGCCCATCGCGCGGTATGCACGCCGGGTTTGCCGCCTAAGGCTTGTATCTCCAAGCCCGTATCATCCGCAAAAACACCGTCTATCATCCGCTCTTGCCCACTGTGTGTACCCTCAAAGAGATACTTCCACACCGTCTGCGCTTTCAAGAGCGAGTTCTCCTCCAATGTCTCGCCCGTCTCATCTATCTCTTTCGTGAATCCTACATCCCGAAGGCTCAGCACCTCCGCCTCTCCCCCCAAGATAGCACGCACTTCTTCCAACTTGTGGGCATTATTGCTTGCAAAGACTAATCGCATTTTGTTCTATATTTACGGATAATTCGTAATAATGTACTTTCTCATGCCATTTAGCGCGCAAAGTTACGCAAAAATTTTGATATATGCAAGAAAATCTGTAACTTTGCACCCGAAAATTAACTATTAGGTATGAAAAAACGATTCTTTATCTTTCTTTCCTTCGCCCTTTGTCTTTCCGCTACGGCGCAAGTAAATCAAATCCTCGGCAACTGGAAAACCATTGACGACAAGTCCGGCGAGCCTCAGTCTATTGTCAATATCTACAAAGGCTCCGATGGCTTGTATTACGGCAAAATCATTGAACTTCTGGTCGATACCCAAGGGCATGAGGCGCTTTGTGTGGCATGCGAGGGAGAAGACCGCAACAAACCCGTGGTGGGCATGGTCATCATCCGTGGCATGCACGAGGAAGACGGTTGCCTGAAAGGCGGCAAGGTCCTCGACCCCGACAATGGCAAGTTCTATTACGGAAAGATTTACCTCGAGAAAGGTAACTTGGTGCTCCGTGGCAGCCTTGACAAACGCGGCTTCTTGGGCAGAAATCAAACATGGCTGCGCGTGAAGTAACGACTCGCCTCGGGAAGGTACCGTTCTTTCACAAGATAGGATGGTTCACCAGTAAAAGCCTGTGTTGATTAAGAGAAAAATTTGGTCATATCGTATGAAAAGAGTA